>DAIUBX010000345.1:0-4217 GCA_036846465.1 Bernardetia sp. | reverse complement strand
GTTTGGTTGCTGCTAATTGGTGCGATAAGTTCTTGCTCATGAGGAGCATACATATCTGCTACCTCTTCTTCTGTATTTGGAACAATCTTAGGTAATTCTAAGGCTGTATCTAAGGCATTTTTTGTTTTTTCAAAAAACTCGTCTCTTAGTTCTTGTGCTTTTTCTTTGGTAATAATATTATTTTCTACTAAGAATTTTTCATAATTAGTAACTGGGTCTTTTTTCTCCCAAACCTCAAAAAGTTCTTGAGGAACGTACTTTGTGCCTGATGCTTCCTCGTGTCCACGCATACGGAAAGTTATCATTTCCAATAAAACTGGATGTGGGTTTTCACGCATTTCTTCAGCTAATTTCTTAACTGTCGAATAAACTTCTAAAATATTATTTCCATCTACTTGAACAGCTTTCATTCCATAACCAATTCCTTTATCGATAAATTGCTTACAACGGAACTGCTCGTGACTCGGTGTAGAAAGTCCATAACCATTATTTTCAACGACAAAGATTGTAGGCAAATCCCAAACAGCAGCTACATTTAGTGCTTCATGAAAATCTCCTTGTGAAGTTCCACCATCACCTGTGAAAGTAACTGTAATACGCTTTTTATTTTCTAAAACATCAGCTAATGCGATTCCATTAGCAACAGTCAATTGAGGCCCTAAATGCGAAATCATTCCAACAATATGATGCTCATTTGTTCCGAAATGAAAAGACCTATCTCTACCTTTTGTAAAGCCTTCTTTTTTGCCTTGAAACTGTGCAAAAAGCTTTTCAAGTTCTATTTTACGAGAAGTAAAAAGACCTAAATTTCTATGTAATGGTAATAAATACTCATCGCTTTGAATGGCTTCTGCAATTCCGACAGAAATGGCTTCTTGTCCATACCCCGAAAACCATTTTGAAATTTTACCTTGGCGAAGTGCAATCAGCATTCTATCCTCAATCAAACGAGGCATCAAAAGAGCTTTGTACAAATGTATAAGCTGCTCATCAGAAATATCAGCTCTATCAAAAATCATTTCTTCTTCTGAATAAGTTTTTCTGATTTCGCCTCTTTGTTCTTGTGAAACTATTGGTCGTTTTTCGCTGTCAATATTTTGCTCTAAATCAGATTCTACCTTGATTTGTGCTTTAGTGTTATTTACTGAATTTGTCAGTATTTCCACTTCTTTTTCTTCTTTGTTTGTTGTGTGTTGTTGCATTTCTGCCTCTTTATTGGTATCAGTTAGATAAGTATTTTCTAACAATTCAGCTTCATTTTCTAATTCGTTTTGAATGGAATTGATTTTGTCTTCTAAAGAGGACAAAGATATATCATTTAATTCTGTTTCACTTAGTATTGCTTGTGTTTTTTCGTTTTCTTTTTTATTATCTCTTTCTTGATTAGATTCAGATTCGTTTTGGTCTTCTAATTCAGTTTGATGCTTTTTGGCAAAACCGTTGAGATAATTTTTAGGCTTTGGCAAATCTTCTGAAAACTCTATGTTTTGGAAAAAATCTGTTTCTGCATTTTCCTCTAAAGGCTCTTGTTCTAATTTAATTTCTAGCTCAATTTCTTTTTTTATTTGCTCAATTTTTTCCTCTTTTGATTTATTCTCTTTGTGCATATTTTCTAATTCTTCTCTCAAATTATTCATCTCATCTTCTGAAAAAGCATCATCTCTATCCAAAGGACTAGCAAAATAATTTGGGTCTTTTTCTTTTATCGTTTTTTTAATAGAAACTTCTATAGTATTTGTAGTATCACTTTCGATTTTATTTTCCTCCTCAAAAATCATATCTAAAGGGCTTTTTGGTTTTTGTTGAGTAGAACTCTGAACGTCTGTTTGATTTTCTTCTTCATTTTCTTGTTCGAAGACCATATCTAAAGGACTAGAAACTTTTTTGCTAACAGAATTTTGTGTTGGCTCTGCTTCATTTTCTGGATTCTTATTTTTTTCTTGTTCTTTTTTTGCCTTTGCTTCTTGTTCGGCTTTGAGTGCTTTTTCTAATGGATTCATAATCAATAGAGTTGAATAGTGAGTTGCTTTGTTTGTGTTTTTAGGACGGAAAAAAGGATTGATAATCTTATGAAAGGATTACAATTATCATGGATATTCTAACAAAATTATAACCTATATTCTAAAATACGTATTTTTTTTGAAAAAAGTAGATTGAATCAATAGGATTTTCGATAAATGTCTTTTAGAATCTTATTGATAGGATAATAAAGAAGGTAAAATATTTTAGCCAACTTTCTATTTCCTGATTCCCATTTCCCAAAATCATTCAAACGGAATTAAATCTACTTCGATAGTAACCCCTTTAAATTTTTTCTGTCCAAGTAAATTATACGAATATTCTGGAACAGCTTTATAAATAATTTCGCTTTTTGCTACCACAGTCAGAAAATGGTCGTAGGCTTGAATATCAAAAGAATCTCCCAAAATATTATTAAATACATTCGAACTGCTCAAAACGCCCGCTTCAATATGATTTTCTTGTGAATAATCGTACAAATCCATTGACGTAAGAATTGATTCTTTTTCATTGGCGTAATATTTTGCGTGTAACTTTGGTTCAATCCGAAGCTCAATGTTAGTAAATTGTCTGAAAAATTCTACATCTTTTACAGCAATATTTTTGATAGGATTTGCACCACTTTTAGCAAAAAGAACAATTATTTCAAGATTTGGATTGATGAGTTTTACTTGTAGTAATTTTTTATAATAGGAATGCAAACGAATATAAGGCGAAATAAGAATTAATCTTTTTTCAGCTTTTTCGATAATTTCTCCTACTTTATGATTTAGGTTATTTCCTGTTAAGAATTTTGGCATACTTCAAAAATACAAATTTTTATAATGTTTTCAATAGCATTTTTAATTCTCCATTTCTTTTACCTCACAAATACATCTAAAACCCAACCAAGGAGTGGGATAACGATAGCGAATACGCTCTTTTATTGTACTTTGCAAAGGTACATGAATCCAAGAACCACCCTTTGCAATACCTTCTTCGGCTATCATTTCGGCTACATTTCCGATGGTGTGATGAAGTCCTAAAAGTGTGGTAGGTTCAGAATAAATATAAACGGTGGGTGGAATGGGCGTAGAATCGTTTTTGGATTTTGTCAAGGTGTTGCTCAAATTAAAGACAGAAGGCGAAATAATAGACAAATCGAAACCATATTTCAAGTTTTCTTGGTTTAATGTATCTATGAAAGATAAAGCTGCTTTTTCCCATTCTTTTTCGGTAGGTAAACGATACTCAAAACGATATTTTTTTTCCCTTGTACTAATAAAATTCTGTGTTGCTATTTCGGCTCTCCACTGGCAATAATTTTTGGCTTGTTGATATGATACCCCTACTACAGGCAAAAAACGATACCCTTCATATTCAAGATACCCAAGCGAAAGTGAGAGTTTTACAGAATCTGAAAAAGGAACTTCTTTATCCATCCAAACGCCATTTGTAGGAATTTGATTTTGATAATATTGATACGAAGAATCTTCATCCATATAATGCAAATATTCCAAATAGGCAAGATTATGAACTTCTGTTTTGTCCATAAATAAATTATCACTTATCCAAACTGTATTGGGAGGTGTGGGAAGATTTGGCTTTTGTTCAAGATGATTCTTAACCTTTTTATTGACTTGTTTTTGCCAAACTCTATACGGAGAAGAACATGCAAAAATTGAAAGTAGGAAAATGAATACAATTATTTTTTTTATTGGAATGGGAGGCATATAAAGGAATATTTTTTTTGAATTTGGTCAAAGTTAATTCTATTTCTTTTAAATAATTGTGAAAACAAAATATTTAGTAAATTTACATGAATCATAATTTTTGGTTTTGTAAAACTTCGGCTACATCAGCATTTAATTCACCATTCATCACTTATCATTCACAATTCAAAAAAAATGTCTTTCCTCCACCAATCCGAACCCACAAAATACACTTCTGAAACGCTCAAAAGTGAAGAAATGCTCTTTAATTTGGGACCTCAACATCCTTCTATGCATGGCGTTTTACGTTTGGAAGTCATTACAGATGGCGAAATGGTTAGAGAAGTTGTTCCTCATATTGGTTATTTGCACCGTTGTTTTGAAAAACATGCTGAAAGTCTGAATTATGCTCAAATTATTCCCTACGTGGATAGAATGGATTATGTCGCTTCCATGAATTCGGAACATATTTATGCGTTGGGAGTAGAAAAGTTACTAGGAATAACA
>DAIUBX010000344.1:0-4238 GCA_036846465.1 Bernardetia sp. | reverse complement strand
AATGGCATCGGCTGGAAAAGACACAGAAAGTTGTCAGTTTTTTATCACAAATTCACCTGCTCCACATTTAGACGGACGTTATACTATTTTTGGAAAAGTAATAAATGGAATGGACGTTGTAAACAAACTAGAAATAGGAGATTATATTGAAATGGTTAGTTTTTAGATTGAAATAGATAAACATGTTTAGACACCGAGGTAAAAATAGAACATTAGGACATAATCTTCAAATTGCAACAGTTTTGTCATTGGTGGCTGGAATTGTAAATGCAACAGGATTTTTAGAAATTAATCAACTGACTACCAACATAACGGGACATTTTGCGCTCTTTATGTACGACCTTGCCAATTTGGATATATGGAGTGGAGGAGCGTATTTGTTGTATATTTTATGCTTTTTATTTGGTTCGTTTTTTTCTGGCTTTCTAATTGAAAAATATAAAAACAATAAACGCCTAAATGTTTTTGTTTTGCCTACACTTATTGAAGCATTTATTTTAATTTTTATTCCTGTTTATGCTCATTTTTATTCTATTAAATCAATAAATTTTATTGCTTTTTTATTGCTCTTTGCTATGGGGTTACAAAATTCTTTTGTTACTAATATTTCTAATGCCGTAGTTCGGACAACTCATTTAACAGGTCTTTTTACAGATTTAGGGATAGAATTATCTCAATTATTTTTTCCAAAAATCTATCCACACAAACAACTAATTTCGACTATCAAACTAAGAATATCTATTATTAGCTTTTTCTTTATAGGTGGAATAACAGGCGTAATTTTTTATTCTACTTTTGATTTTCGATTAAATACATTATTTGTTAGTGCATTTATTTTGATTTCAAGTTTGTTTTATGATGTTGTGCGATTCAGAATTATATTAGCAAAACGAAAGTATATACAGAAAAGAGGTAAGAAAATATAAGGAACAATTACGAATTGCATTTTTTAAACATAATAATTTCATTTTACTATGTGTTTTTTATGTATCGGTCAGTCCCGTTAGGGCAGACCAAAAAACAGAACAAAAGGACAATAAGCTAAAAACAAAAAAGCAATTACAAATGCTGTAATTGCTTTTTTATTTTTAACAGGATTGTCTATTCTTTGCCGTTGTCCCCACCAACGACATAACATTTAAACTAATTGCTCTAAAGCAATTTCAAAAGAAGTTTCTACTAATCCTGTTTTGTTTTTATTTCTTGAATGTGTTTTTTCAAGTGCATTTTTGATAATAGTTGAGGTATCTTCAAAGATTCCTTCGTCAGACATATCTACATCGTCATTACTCATAAGGTAAGCAAAAACACGAGCCATTCCACAGTTAGCAATAAAATCTGGAATAATTGCTACATTTTTATCGGCATAATCTAATGTTTTTCCTAAGAAAATTTCTTTGTCAGCAAAAGGAACATTTGCGCCACAAGAAACTACTTCTAATCCACCTTTTATCATTCTTTCGATTTGAGATTGTGTTACCAATCTTGATGCAGCAGCAGGAATAAAGATTTCTACACCAAAATCCCAAATTTTTTGTTCTGCTTCTTCAAAAGAAAGCATATTTGTTGCATTAAGCTGATTACCATTTTTATCTAAAAATAATTGCTTAATTTCTTCAAAAGAAAAACCTTCTTCTTTCAAAAGTGCGCCTTCTTTATCCAAAATGCCAACTACTTTAACTCCTTTTTGAGCTAAATAAAAAGCTGCTGCACTCGCTACATTTCCCCAGCCTTGAATGATTGCTCGTTTTCCTTTATAATCTGATTCTCCTTTGCCCCAAATATCATAAAAATGAAAAACACCACAAGCTACACCATAGCCAGTTATCATATCTGCAACTGTATATTTTCTTTTTAGAGAAGGTGTATATTTTTCGTCTTCCAAAACTTTGATTACACCAAAACGAAGTTGTCCGATACGATTAATTTTTTGTGGTTCGGTTGGTTGAAAGTGTCCTGTAAAAACGCCTTCTTGTGGATGCCAAATACCACAATCTTCTGTCATTGGAATTACTTCGTGGATTTCATCGACGTTCAAATCTCCACCTGTTCCATAATAATTTTTCAAAAGTGGTGCTACTGCTTTGTACCAACGTTTCAAAACGTCTTTTTTGCGTGGGTCTTTTGGGTCAAAATTGATTCCTGATTTTGCGCCACCGATAGCAGGACCCGAAACGCTAAATTTGATTTCCATGGTTTTGGCAAGTGATTCTACTTCACGTTTGTCCAAACCGACACGCATACGTGTTCCACCACCTGCTGCACCACCACGAAGGGAGTTGATAACTACCCACCCAACGGCATCAGTTTGTTGGTCGTGCCATTCAAAAACGATTTCTGGATTTTTGTTTTCAAACTTTTCTAGTAATTCTCTCATAAAATGTGTGTGTGTTGTAAATTTTAAAAGGTCTTTTTTTGCTTTTTATCTGATCTTTTTTCAATAGATTTTCAAAAATACGAATTTTAGCGAGAATTTTTCCAGAAATAGAAAATTTGAATTAGGCTGTTAGGCTTTATTTTTACTAAAAATTCTTTTTATTTTTCCAAACAGAACAACATAAGCATCAATTTCAAAAAGTCTAGAATCTGCTCTCGCTTGTAATAAAAATACAATTCCAAAAACCAAAAGCAACATATTTGCAGCCCAAGAACCCACAAAAATAGACACAATCTGCTCTCTAGCCCATTTATCACCCGTAATTGTCATGATATAAAATAATATAAAAAAGACAATAGAAATCAAAACAGGAACTCCCAAACCTCCTTTTTTGATAATTGCACCAAGTGGCGCACCTATCAAAAACATAATAAAACAAGCTACTGCAAGTGAATAACGTTTATTTTTTTCTAATAAAGCTCTTCTTGAATCATACTCAAAACGCTCAATTCTTTCTCCATTTGTTTTGGCAAACGAACGCATATTTCTGACTTTGGTTAAGGCTCTATCCATTATCACCTCAATACTTTTATCTGAGAGATTTTGATTAGCAACTGTAATTGTATCAGGTAGATTTTTCCAATCAATAGTATCCAACCCATCTAAAGCATTTGGAATAGGTGTGTTTTCTTGAATACATTCATTATTATAAATTGTGTTTTCTCCTTGATAGGTTTTATCTTGCAAAAATCTTGAACTTACATTATTTGGAAATTTGCTACTAGCAGCTGAAGTTATTGTTCCTTTGGTAGTATCTGATTTATTTTGAGTAGCTGTTTGAGTTTTATTAATCAATTTTAGAGAATCCATTGCTTTTCTTTTTGCCGAATCTGTTGTTAAAACAGTATTTGAATTATCTTGATTTTCATTCAGAGTACCGTTTTTTACTATTTCAGAAGAATCTGAACTTTTAAACAAACTATTCAATGAATCTGCTTTTTCCTTTTTTATTTCGGCTTGTGTTTTTTCATTTTGCGCTCTTTGTTCTAATCGTTCTCTTTCAAAGTCCACAAAAAAAGTATAATCAAAATAACTTCTTGCTCGTGTGGCATTTTCATTTTCTACTTCTTTTGCATCTATAAGTAATGAATCTGCTTCTGCATTTAATTGAGCTACTGTCATCATATAACGGTTTTGAGTAAACAACTCTTCTGAAGTCTCACTCATTTGTAAGAATGATAAATCAAAATTGAAAGTAGCATGTTCGAATTTATCTCTTACAAAAGCATTTTTATCTTTTCCTCCATTTGAAAGTTGTTCGGAATATCGATACCCATTTTCTACACGAAACTCTAAAAGCTGTTCGCCTTGTTTGTTTATCATCAATCCTTTATCAGCAATAATCACATCTGTATTTCCTCGTGCGCTTCTATGGTCATAGATAATCAAATCTTTTAAACTATCCGTTCCTTTTACTTTTTCTCCAATCCGAATACTCCATCCCGGTAAACCATTATAAAAAGAGCCTTCTGGAAAATCTAAAGTAGGTTCTTTCTGACGCACATCATACAGCAAACGAAAGGCTTTTAAGTTTACTTCAGGAACAATTCTATCATTAAAAATATAAGCCACACCAGTCATAAAAATAGCAAAAAGACCAACAGGCATCAATATTCTAATAAGCGAAATTCCACATCCTTTTACGGCTGTTAGTTCATTATGCTCACCCATATTCCCAAAAGCCATCAAAGAAGCTAATAAAATAGCCAACGGCAACGCCTGTGGAACAAGTGTAAGCGAAAAGTAAAAAAAGAGTTCTGCAAAAACTTCTGCGCCCAAGTCTTTACCCACCAAATCTTCA
>DAIUBX010000343.1:591-4242 GCA_036846465.1 Bernardetia sp. | reverse complement strand
TTTTACATAATCTTCATTTCCTAACCATGCAATCGCCCAAAAATGAGGAAATTGCCAAATAAACTGAATTGCAAAAAGAATAAGTCCAAATTGAGAAATTTCATTTGTCGCTGCTACCCAACCAATAAGTGGAGGAAAAGCACCGGGGAAAGCACCAATAAAGACCGAAAATGAAGAAATGCGTTTGGAAGGTGTATAAACAAAAGCATACAAAAAGAGCGATAAAAGTCCCAATGCAGCCGTCAAAGAATTTACAAAAGTAACCAATAAAACACCTCCAATAATTGCCAAAATAACAGCAAATACAATTCCTTCTGTCTGTGAAATTATACCTGTTGGCAAAGGACGAGTTTTAGTACGCTTCATGTCTTTATCATACTCTTTTTCGATTACTTGATTGATAGTATTGGCAGAGCCAGTAATAATAAAACTACTAAAACAAAAGATTGCAAATCGTTTCCAATCTGTAATTTCATCTACTCCCAAAGCGTAACCAATGGCAGAAGAAAAAACAACCAAAGCCGATAAACGAAACTTTAAAAGCGCAAAAAAGGCTTTTAATTTTGATGTTTCTGCATGAATAACATCAGTATTGTGTTTGTCTGTTGGAGATTCTGGAAGATCTAAGTTTATGTCCAAAGTGAGCGTATCTGTTTTGGTAAGCATAATGTATATTTTGTTGCTTGTCGCTCGTGAGGACACGAGCAACGGTATATTTTTATTTTTTCTTTGAAATAGTATTTATTTATCCGTTGCTCGTGTCCCCACGAGCGACATATTTACCAAAAAGAAAATCAAAATTAATAAATAAAATAAGTAATATATGAATGCCCAAAGCTACAGAAGCCAAAAGCATGTGAACAGGTTGTAAGGGTTTTGGAATAGCAAAATATGCCATAATAGCTCCTGTAATTACTTCTATAACAAGGATAGCAAGAAGACTTTTTCCAAGCGTTTGAATACGTCCGTTTTTAGAAGCATTTTTCCAAAGAGAGTAAATCAAACCTACATGAAGAAGCAAAACCAAAATTGAAAAAGACCGGTGTACATAAAATGTCATTCCTAAATTATCTATCCATTCACTTCGTAGGTTTTCGCCTAAAGTTTTCGAAACAGTATCAATATTTTCTCTTACTTGAGTTCCTAAGATAAGTTGAGCAAAAGCAACTCCTGCACTCGCAAAAGCAATCAAATTTACTTTTGAAGTATTATTTATTGTTTCAGTTTTCAAAACGCCATTATACGAGCGAACAACTGTATAAATCAGAAGCCCAACAATGAGAAGAGCCATTACCATGTGAATGGTTATCATTCCTTCATGTAAGTCTGTCGAAACTACTTTTGCACCCAGCCAAGCCTGTATAAGCACTCCAATTAGAGCCAAAACAGATAAGATGGTGATAATTTTATCTTTTTTCCAAAATGAAACCGAAAGCACAGCCGTAATCAGAATAAAAAGTCCGATAAGCGCACCCAAAAGACGATTGATATATTCTATCCACGTATGAACAGCATTAAAATCTGCAATTTCACGTCCTTGAACGGCAAAAATAGTTTTATAATCTTCTGGAAGTTCACTAATATCTGTTGGTGGAACATACTGTCCAAAACACTTGGGCCAATCTGGACAACCCATTCCCGAACCTGTACTACGCACAATTCCACCCACTAAAATAAGCAGGTAAACAGATAAAATAGTAGTAATTCCGAATTTGCGATAAATAGCAGCCATAGTTGTAAAAATCTATGTTATTGGTAAGTACATCAATAACGGCTAATTTTTTAAGTTGTTGATAGTTAGTAAAGTAAACGTTCAACAAGAAGGTTTTTGATTTGGCTGCAAAGATACGACTTTTATAGTAAAAAAGCCTTTTTTTAAGATAAAAAAGCCTTAGCAATCAGTTTGATAGCTAAATTTTATTTTTCATCTAAAAAACTAAAACTACCTAATCTTTCATTTTTATCTTTTTTGTCAATGATGATAGTTTTGTTTCACTACCTACGATGATACTATTTCATCTTTTGCTCATTAAAAATAAATGCAAGGTTTGACTTATACAGCTCGGTACATAATATCTGAACGCAAAACATACTTTGTTCCTTTTAGAACTGGCTTTCCTTCGTGTTTTATTTCGTGAACAAAGCAAAGAGCTGTTCCTGTTTTAGGTCGGATTTCTATTTTTTGTAACAAATTATTTTCTTCATTTTTGTAATCAAAAGTAGTTTGTCCTCCTTCAAAATTATCACTCAAATAAATCATAAATGTAATTCTACTTTCATACTCTTTACCTTCTTTTTCTAGTTGTACTCTTCCATCAATATGCTTTTTAAAACGCTGATTGGATTCATATTTATAAAACCGAAATCTAGGGTTTAAGCCAACAGCTTGATAATTTTGTGTTTCTTCTTTTACAATTTCATTGATAAATATAGGACAAAAATCTTTTAATTTTTGCCAGTAATTTTGAGCTAGTTTTTCATCTTCATAAATCAAACGTTCATTATTTCTGATATTTTTCATCATTTTTGCACCACTTTGTAGGCTTACAGTTGCTTCGTCGTAGGATTTATTCTCACTAAAAATAATAAGGTTTTGGCATTCTTCCTCAGACAAAAAATTTTCTATTGTCCAAATTTTGGGTGTATGTTGTATTTTTTTCATTATAATTTCTCTATTTTTTGAAGTTCTCCTTCTTCAAATTCAGTATCACATTCTTTACATTTATAACGTGTCTTTTGAACAAAATCTGAAAAAGTGAGTAAAGCTAAAATAGCAGCCCAAATAGCCTTCCAACCTTTTACAGAAATAAAATTTTCATAGTGTTCGGTAGATTCACAAACAGGACATTTTATGAATATTTTTTTCGCCCTTTGTTCGGCATCCATTTTTTGTAATACTTCTTTTACTCGCTCTGTATCTATAGAATTGACTTTTGCCTTTATTCCTCCGAGAGCTACATCATACGTAATATTCATTCCTCCAATATTTTCATCAAATAAATAACAATCAATGCCCTCATTTTCTAATCTTGATTTGAATAAATGCGCTTCTGTAGGCGTTGCAAAAACTTTAACGGTAAGTAAGGACATAAAAACAAGGGTAAATGATGGATAGTAAATGAGTAAGGAATGGAAATTAAATAAACTACTCTTTTTGAATCGGTTACTTACTGGTAATCAATAATTTACATTCGTAATTTTTGATTCGTAATTGATACTAAGCAATAAATTTACGAATAAAAATAAATAAAAACCTTCAAATCATTTCTAAAACATAAAGTTAGAAATATGTTTCATAGAATAGATTAATAGTGTATTTTTAATTCATAATTCTAAAACTCAACTTTGTTTTCATGGAAGACTTAATAAAAAAACTAACTGACTTTCAAAATCAACTCGCTCCAAGCATTTGGATTCCTATGGATGCCGAACCTATTTATCCAGAAGCAATTTTGGGAGCAATAGACGTACAGTACGAACAAGAAAACGGTTTTGCAGCTATTGTAATCTTTGATAGAAAAGGAAAGGTACTACATACATTTACAAAAAAATATGAAGCCACTATTCCTTATATTCCTAGTTTTTTTGCTTTTAGAGAGGGAGATATTATAATTAAGCTAGTCAATGATGTTGAAAAAGAGTTTGATATCA
>DAIUBX010000343.1:0-581 GCA_036846465.1 Bernardetia sp. | reverse complement strand
ATAGATATTTTAGTTATTGATGGTCATGGAATAGCACATCCAAGAAAATTTGGTTTGGCTTCTTATGTAGGTTTGGCTTTAGAAAAAATGTCTATTGGAGTAGCTAAAGATACTTTAGTAGAATATAATGGAATTTTACCTAAAGAAAAAGGCAGTAGTTTGGAAATTTATTTAGAGGAAAACAATACAGAGCAACTAATTGGATACGCTTATCGAAGCAGAGAAAATGTAAAACCCATTTTTGTAAGTGCAGGACACAAACTTTCTAGCAAACAAGCCTTAGAAATAGTAAAAGAAAATACAGGGGAATACAGACAGCTAGATGTTTTGAGAGAAGCTGATCATTTGGCTAGAGAAGCAGCAAATGAAGCTATGAATTAGACATAAAAAAAGTCTTTCTATAAAATTAGAAAGACTTTCAAATGTATTTAGTTAGACATAATTAGCGAGTGTTAGCTACACTAACTTTCAGTCTTATGATTTAGCTTCACTGACTTACAGTTCTATGATAATTACAAGACAACACACTTTAATATTAAATAAAAATTATGTTACAACATGAGTGACATTTTTCAAATTCT
>DAIUBX010000342.1:0-4275 GCA_036846465.1 Bernardetia sp. | reverse complement strand
GAGGAACTGAATGCACAGCAAAATATAATAAAACTTTTGAAACAGTGTATTAAATAGGCTTTACTAATTTTGATATGTTTATGCTATACTACTTACAAATCAATTATTTTCTGCAAATTAAGTGTATTTTTCGTTTTTCGTTTTCTTGACTGTTTCTAAAAAATCTTTGATTCTTTGTTCTTGGTCTTTATGACAAACTAAAAGAACACCATCATAATCTGCAACAATATAATTATCCAATCCTTGAACAACAGCCAAACGGTCTTTTGGTATTTTTATGATAGAGTTTTTGGTATCGTAAGCCATTACATCTCCTGTAATTACGTTTTTATTTTCGTCTTTTTTGGCTTGTTCGTGCAATGATTTCCACGTTCCCAAATCAGACCAGCCACAGTCACATTGGACGACATATACATCGTCTGCCTTTTCCATTATTCCATAATCAATCGAAATTCCATGAAACTGTGAATAGGCTTTTTCTAAAGATTTGGCTTCTTTTTTTGTGTAAAAATCAGTTTTCATATCTTCAAAGGCTTCCGAAATATCACTTAAGTAAGTATCAAAAGCTTGAGCAATCGTTTGAACATTCCAAATAAAAATACCTGCATTCCATACAAAATCGCCACTTTCCAAAAATGACTTTGCCATTTCTAAATTAGGTTTTTCTGTAAACAAACGTACTTTTTTTACATTGCCACTTTGATTTTCTTCGCTTTGAATGTAACCATAACCTGTATCAGGACGAGTAGGTTTGATTCCCAAAGTGATGATTTTGTCGCTATATTTTGCTGCATCAATCGCAACAGTAAGTTTATCAATAAAACTGTATGTATCCAAAATTACGTGGTCAGAAGGAGTAACAATAATATTTGCTTCTGGATTTTTGGACTTGATTTTATACGACGCATAAGCAATACAAGGCGCAGTATTGCGAAGGAAAGGTTCTAATAAAATTTGGTCGTCTAAAAAATCAGGTAATTGCTCTTTTACCAAGTCTTTATAGTCTTGATTAGTAACAATGTACATATTTTCAGGCTTACAAACAGGCTCAAAACGTTTTACAGTTTGTTGTAAAAGTGAGCGTCCAGTTCCTAAAATATCTTGAAACTGTTTTGGATAATTACGGCGACTGAAAGCCAAAAACCGGCTTCCGATTCCCCCTGCCATAATAATAAGGTGTGTATTTTTATCTTGCATACATTTTTTTGTTTATTCTTTATTGAACACAGAGTTACAGAGAACACAGAGAATACGAATTTCTTTTTTTGAATCTATATTAATTTATCCATCTAAAAATTCCATTCTTTAATAGTACAGCATTGAAGTTTAAAATCAATCCGACTTTGCAATTAGTCAATCTCAAATAGGTATTTAATTGAGCCTTATGAACATTATTTATTTCATTTATAGATTTGAGTTCCAAAATTACTTTATCTTCTACAATTAAATCAGCACGAAAGGCACAATCTAATTTAGCTCCTTTATAAATAACAGGAATTTCTTTTTGTCTTTCAATTTTAAAATTAGTCGTCGTTTTCAGTTCGTAAAACAAACATTCTTCATAGACTGACTCTAATAAACCTGCCCCTAAATGTTTATGCACTTCTATTGCACAAGCTATAACTTTTTCAGTTATTTTGTTTATTTCCTGCATCTGAGGAGTTTCCATTTTTTTGTAAGTTAAGTTAATGTGTTTTTAAAAATAGTTCTTTATCTGACGGTATTTCTCTGTAATTATATTTCAAAAGAAATTTCTCCGTGTTCTCTGTAACTCTGTGTTTAATAAATGTATTTCCAAAGATACCTAAACCTCCCAACCTTTCACAAACTCAAATTTTCCTCCATCAAAAAGCCCTTTATCACTTAACTTTAATGATGGAATTACTAAAAGAGCCATAAATGAAAGTGTCATGAAAGGAGCATGTAATTTTTTTGTAGGAATAGAATTTGTCATTAAAGTTTTTGCAAATGTATCAATTTGAGCATATTTTTTACCTAC
Source organism: Bernardetia sp. (assembly GCA_036846465.1). Classification (GTDB taxonomy): domain Bacteria; phylum Bacteroidota; class Bacteroidia; order Cytophagales; family Bernardetiaceae; genus Bernardetia. Next base: position 2,276 of record DAIUBX010000342.1, on the reverse strand, counting down.
TAGTTCGCCATCTTCTAAAGACATAATTCCTGCAACAGGAAGAGGCAAAACTTGATTTTCACTTTCGCCTTCTTTTCCACTCGTTGCCGAAACACCACCTTTTTCTCTAATTACTAAATTTACAGCTTTCATCAAATCTTCATCTGTAACTCCTACGGCTACAATATTGTGCGAATCATGTGCCACACAAGAAGCAATCGCACCACGCTGCAAACCAAAATTTTTGATAAACGCAATTGCAATCGGAGCATCAGAAGTATAACGATTGACAAGAGCCATTTTTAAAATATCTTTTTTTGTATTTGAAACTAAATTACCGTTTTTGTCTGTCAAATCATCAATATCTACAAAAATAGGATTGGTAATTAATTGTCCGTCTAATGCCTCAATGACTGGAATTTGTGTCATTTTAGTATTACTTCCTACTACTTTACTTTTCTTTACTTCAAAATCAGATGCTTTTTTTGCTTCTACATCAAATTGATTGATAGCCTTTGTTTCTACATTTTTGATAAATGATTTTCCATTTTCGGCTACTTTTTCGCCATTGATATAGGTTTCCAAAACCTCAAAATTTTCTAAATCTTTTACAATAATAAAATCAGCTTTATCACCCTCTCTAAGCCTTCCAACTTCTAAATTATAATGTTCAATCGGATTGATACAAGCAACTTGAAGGACTTTAAACTTATCAATTCCTAATTTAATAGCTCGTTTGACAAGTAAATTAATATGCCCTTCAATAAGGTCGTCTGGGTGTTTGTCGTCCGAACAAAACATCATATTCTCATAATATTCTGGTAATAAACCAATTAAAGCATCGAAGTTTTTGGCAGCACTTCCTTCTCTGATACTAATTTTCATTCCATATTTTAGCTTATCTAGTGCTTCTTCTGCTGTAAAACATTCATGGTCGGTACTCATTCCTGCTTCTATGTAGTTTTTTGCGTCTTCTCCTCGTAATCCCGGAGCGTGTCCGTCGGTAGGTTTTCCATATTTTTGAGCTGCTGCAATTTTTGCCATCACTTCGCTATCTTTTGCCAAAACAGCAGGATAATTCATCATTTCTGATAAATATTTTATGTGAGGTTGGCTCATCAATTTTTCAATATCTGCTACTGAAATAGTTGCTCCTGCCGTTTCGAAACTCGTTGCAGGAACACATGAAGGCGCACCAAAAAAGAAATTAAAAGGAACTTTGTTTCCATCATTGACCATAAACTCTACACCTTCCATTCCCATTACATTGGCAATTTCGTGAGGGTCTGAAACGGTTGCAACTGTTCCATGAACAACTGCTTTCTGTGCAAACTTTGAAGGAACAAGCATCGAACTCTCAATATGAATATGAGAATCAATGAAACCACACAGCGTATAATTTTTTATTCCATTATTTGAATCTTTAGTCGCTTCTAGTTTTTCTATGGAATGAATTTTGCCTTCTTTGATTGTGAGTTGCGCAGGGAAAATGGCTTTTTCTGCAATATTTACAAGATTTGTACGTATTATCATAAATGGGTTATTGAAATTAAAATAAGTAGGAAATCGTTTTTTTATAAACTTTGTGTAATTTTACGATTGTATAAGTCATCAGAAGTTCAAAGATAGTTTATTCTATCAAAACCTGCTTTCTCTTAGCTAATCCAAACAAAATAAAGTCATTCAAAATAGTATAAACATAGAATTCAAATGAAAAATATTTTCTCAAAAATTACTTTTAAAGCATTATTTCTAGCCGTAACGTTTACTCTTTCTTTTGCTATACAAAGTTGTGTTCATTCTCCTCAACAGGCTTGGACACCAACAAAGCGTAATAACATGAAAGACAAAAAACCGGGTTCACCAAAACATGAACAACGTTTGAAAACGGTAAGAGCTTGGTAAATAAGTGCAAATTATATATTAACAAAATCAATCAAAAATGAATTCTATCAAAAAAACTATTTTTTCAAAAAAAAGAATAGCTGTTTTTTTACTGACTATTTTTTCTACTGCCATTATAAGTAGTTGCGTACACGCACCCAAACAAGCATGGACACCAAAATATAAAAGTTATAAAGCTTCCAAGAAAAAACGCTAAATAAATTAAATAGTGATTAATTTTTAGGAATTAATGATTAATTGAAATATTCTCAAGGTTATTTTTGTTTAATCTCTTAATTAATAAAGTTATTTAATTTGCATAAATAAGTATTTAAAAAATGATATTAAAAAACATAAAACGTTTACATTTAAAGTTTATTTATCTTTTTTATTTTATGATTCTGCCTATCTTT
>DAIUBX010000341.1:0-4293 GCA_036846465.1 Bernardetia sp. | reverse complement strand
GCGTATCTCAATTTCTTCATTCATACAGAGAAGTTTTAGATTGGTTTTGTATATAGTTTTTGATTTATTGAACTATGATATAACTTTAAAAGTTTAATTTTTTTGTTTTTAGACGAAAACTAAAGTTTTCGATACATTTTTTCTCACTCTGAAGAGTAAGCTACTTTTTTTGATATTTTTCATAATATTCATCTGCAGGAAGATTGGGCAGAGAGGCAGCAGCCACAGCCAACTGGTCGCAACGCTCATTTTCTGGAATTCCTGCGTGTCCTTTTACCCATTGAAAAGTAACTTGATGTTCTCTATAAATTTCTAAAAAACGTTTCCAAAGGTCTGCATTTAGGCGTGGTTCTCCTTTATTGATAAAGTTTTTTTTCTCCCAGCCTAAGACCCATTTTTTCTCTACAGCATCAACTACATATTTTGAATCTGAATAAATTTTTACTTTCATATTTGGCTTTTTTAAGGCTTCTAAGCCAATAATTACAGCCAAAAGTTCCATTCTATTATTGGTCGTACAGCGAAAACCTGCCGAAAATTCTTTTCTTAATCCTAATGATTTAGCCATTAAAACTGTTCCATATCCTCCTCGCCCTGGATTTCCTTGGGCTGCTCCATCGGTGTACATTTCTATCATTTTATTAGTGATAAATTTTTAGTGATTAATGAATTATAAACTCTATTCTGATGTAAAATTTGAAAGTATGAAATTATGAATTTTATTATAAAATCCAACTTATGGATTAGTTTGATGACTTCAATTTGTCGTAAAAAAAGGCTTACTAATAGAATTTGAATAGATTTAAAGCTATAAAAATGAGTTATTACACAAAATTGCTCGAAAATTGTTTAGTAATAATTATAAAACGGCTAGAAACAATCTAAAAAAAATACAGAAGAGAATTTCCTAACCAACTAGATTTTGATAAATAGCATAATTAGTAATACCATGAATGATACAATGAAACTATTTTTTTGTAAAACCATAGCAATTTTGCTAGTTGTTTCTTGTACAGCTTGTAGTACAGAGGAAACCAAATATGCAGAAGACATGAATACCACAATGCCTTCTGATACAGTTTTGGTTACCTCAACTAATGCAAAAAACACGATAAAAAATAGCGATAGTGTTTCATTTGCTTCCTATAATGACTCTGTCGAAACTATTCTGAGTAATTTGGAAGTGAGTGAAGCTCAAGCACAAGAACTTTCCGAATCAATGAGTAAAATGATAGAAGAAGTACAAAGTTTACAACAAGTCAATCGAAAAGGAACTAGAGGTTTTGAAGCCTTCAAAAAGGATTTGCCAAAAGATTTGAGTACCTATTTATACATGAAAATTGACTCATTTCCTCAAAATTTATTACCTAAAAATACAAAAAATCTGTATATAGGAGCAGCAACAGAAGGAGAAGAACAATATTTATATGGACTAAGTAATGAGGGAAATCTTAAAAAACTTGCCAAACTTCCAACTGATTTTAGGTTTAATCCTTATAAAAAAACAGAGTCTTATTACAAAGATGGAAAGATTTTTATTTGTTCGGAAGAAAACTATAAAGCAACCGTTATTTGTGGAATCTTTAATTTTGATATAAATAAAAATATGCTCACTTTGGAAGACCAAACAGCAACCGATTTGTCAGTAGAATCTATCTCAAAAGCACAAAAAGCAGTAGAAAAAGGAAATATTATCGAAGCCGTAAATTTTTATGAACAAGTTGCCTACCCTCATAATTATATGCAGGTAGAAACTGAAACGATTCACTTACTCAAAAAAACATATTCAGTTTTACAAAGATTAGAAAAGGAGAAAAAATACGATTCTGCAACGCTTGTTTTGGAAAGTGTTTTTGAGTTTTGGGGAACAGAATTTTTATTGAATATCGAAACGCCACAACAACTTCAAGAACTCTTTAAAAATAATAATTTTGAGCTTTCTCAAACAGAATATATTCAGATTTTGGAAAAATATGGTAGCCTTCTTCTTCAATCCAAAAAATATGTTGATGCCGTAAAAATAAATAAAAAACTTACTCAAATTACACCTACTTCTGCCCTCGCTTATCTTCAACTTGGAAATGCGTATTACAACTTGGAACGCCTACAAGATAGTCAAGATGCCTATAAAAAATACAAAGAAATTGTAGCCAAAACAGGGCAAAAAATTGATAAAGAAACACTAAATCAGGTGGAAAAACGATTGAATGAGAAATAGAAGTTTCTGATTAAAATTATATTTATTTCCAATAGATTTTTTATAGCAAAAAAAAGGCTGTTCCCAATTGGTAACAGCTTTTTGCTTCCTCTTTCTGCTTAATTGTCTATCTTAAATATCTTGAAAATAGCCATAGTGTAATAATTGAAAAATGTACAATATGTCTAATGTACTACAAAATTTTACTTCCTTGTGTAGTATTGTAATTGTTTTTAATAGTTATACTATCAAATTTAATATGAATACTATTTACTTGCAAATTTTGTTTCACGTTTTATCAAAAAAAAGTAATTATTTTTATAAATACTAAAAAAAGTAAATTAATTCATTGAAAATCAATATATTATGGATGTAGAGTCATTTAGAGATTTTTGTCTTTCTTTTCCTGCTGTTACAGAAGGATTACCATTTGGAGAAGATACTTTAGTTTTTAAAGTAGAAGGAAAAATGTTTGCGCTCATCAATCTTAGTAAGCCAGATAGCTTTAATGTAAAATGCGACCCAGAGAAAGCTGTAGAACTACGTGAAAAATATGACTGTGTGAAGGCTGGTTATCACATGAACAAGAAACATTGGAATACAATCTATTTTGGAGGTGTTTATTCGGAGTTTGAAAACTCTCTTACAGAAAGGCAACTCAAACATTGGATTCGTCATTCTTATGAGCTTGTTGTTAGCAAACTTCCAAAGAAGGTTAGAGTAGTTCTACAAGCAGAACTAGAAAAAATGAGTTCAGAAAATGACCAATAGTATAAGAAATAGCATATTAAAATGACCAATCTGTTACCAAAGTAAGAAGTAGTTAATAATCTAAACAAAATCAAAAAAATTGACAACCATTTGTTTCAAATGTCCGTATATAGGAACAGAATTTCACAACGACTACTAAATATTATTAATTACTTTTAGTATTAAAATGCTAATAATCAATTTGTTAGCTAACTATTCTAACTATTCAATCTATCTATGTTAATCAATAATTTGACTACTAATTCCTTTGCTATGTTTAGTCCTACACAACCTATTTTATCTATAAATACTACCGATATTTCTTCACTTGTAGGAGTTGTGTTTGAGTTTTTTGCTAATCCAAATGAAAATAATCTTTCGCTTATCAAAAAGAACACACAGAAGGTATCAGAAATGAATGACTCTGTAGAAAAATTAAAAAACTGGGCTTGGCAATATGCTGATTTAGAATATGCAAGAAAGCAGTTTTACAAAACACAGGAAGTAGAAAAAGTTGTAGAAACAACCTATGATTCGTTAGGTGTTTTGATGAAAAGTAATATTTCAGAACCGATACATGACTTTCTTCAAATTTTTGAGCAACTGCTCAAAAATTTACAATCCTATCGTTCTATTTTAGAAAACGATTTGAAAAATGAGGAAATTCAAAAAGAATTAAAAACACTCACTAAACGTAAATTCAATATCGCATAAGGAAAAATCACGAATTATGAATGTAACTTTTTGATTCTTGAATTAAAAAGTTAAAAATAGTAGTTTATTTAATTTCCTAAAAAGGAATAGCATTTTAAATGCTGTTCCTTTTTTATGTATTTTTATTCTCTCTTGCCGTTGTTGGTGTCTCACCAACGATTTCCAAATGTATTGCTATTCCACCAAAGCCTTCTGAAAAGAAGAAAAAGCAACAGGCTTTGCAGCAAACCATTGTTTGGTTTTTTTCCAAACTCTTCCAAAAAGTTCTGAATCTCTATACTTATTCAGTTTCTCTTCGCTTTCCCAATGGCTATACGTCAAGAAAACACAAGGGTTATGCGCATCTTGCCATAATTCTAAATGGGTACAACCCTCAAAATGACGGATTTTCTGTTTATTTTCTTCAAAATTAGCAATAAAATCTTGAATATGTTTTTCTTCAAAAGTCATTCTGACGACACGTAATAAGTTCATTTTATCTTGGGTTAAGTGTTGATTATAAACTAATAAAGGCTTTATTTTGAGTTTATTTTAGATTTATCTAACTTTTTGGGTTAGAATTATCTTTGTATAAATCCTGTAGCTTACTCTTTAGAGTGAGAAAAAAATGTAACGTAAACTTCCGTTTGCGT
>DAIUBX010000340.1:0-4295 GCA_036846465.1 Bernardetia sp. | reverse complement strand
TTTCTCTACTAATACTTTCTGAAAGCGTTTGAATAATACCGTCGTTTTGGTATTTTTTGACAAACTCTCTAGGCGATAGTTTTAAGATTTTTTCTTCTGTTTGTTCTTGCGTTTGTTGCTGGTTCATTTTGAGAGAATGCTTTATTTTTTACCTCGTTGACGGCAACGCCTCAACAACGGTTTGAATTTTTTCGAATAGAAATAACAAAGAAACGGTTTTGCTTCTTTGTTTTTTGAGTTGTGATGTTGCTCGTGAGGACACAAGCAACGGATAGATTAATTTCTCTGATTGAAAATTTACCATTGCTCGTGTCCTCACGAGCGATAAAAATCACACGAAATAATTATCGTATCTGATAAACTTCTGTAAAGTAAATAGGTTTTGAGATAAATTAAAACTTTTAAAATGCTTTTCCCTTAATTTTAGTTATTTATTGTCTTGCTTCGTTTTGGCTTACTTATCTTTGTAAAAAATACGATAAAAAACATTTAATCCACTTTTATTCTTTGAAAAATTTTACTTCCTCTAATTCTTCTTCTACTTCGTCGCCTACTTCTGTTTTTTATTCCAAAATTGATATTTTTCTTTCAAAAATTGGCGTTACACAAGGAGTTCGGTATATGCTTTTTGCTGTTTTTGCTTTTTCTATTATGAATCTTTTGGTAAAATATTTACCTCACATTTCGCCGATGGAAATTATACTTTTTCGTTCTTCCATTTCCTTTGTGATTTGTGTGGTAGGTCTGAAAATGCAAAAAGTAAAAGGGTTAGGAACAAATAAAAAAATACTTTTTTTACGTGGTCTTTTTGGTGGAATGGCTCTTTTTCTATTCTTTACAACGATTCAAAATATGCCTTTGGCTTCGGCTATTACGCTGCATTATTTAGCTCCTATTTTTACGGCAATTATTGCGTGGCTTCTTTTGGGAGAGCGTTTGGTGGTGTTGCAATGGTTTTTTTTCTTACTTTCTTTTGCTGGTGTGGCGATGGTAAAAGGCTTTGATGAGCGTGTCGAACCTCTTTATTTTGTGATGGCAATTTTTGCAGCTTTTTTTTCGGGTTGTGCGTATAATTGCATCAGAAAGCTCAAAACATCAGAACACCCACTTATGATAATTCTCTATTTTCCACTTGTTACGCTGCCTATTGCTGGTTTGTATTGTATTTTTTATGAATGGAAAATGCCTGTTGGTTTGGATTGGTTGTATTTAGTTTTGATAGGAATTTTGACACAAATTGCACAATTTTATATGACTAAAGCGTATCAAATTGAAGAAGCTGCAAGGGTCGCTAGTGTGAGTTATACAGGAATTATTTATGCACTCGGTTTTGGATTTCTGTTTTTTCAAGAAGTGTTTAATGGTTATGTTTTTCTTGGAATTGCTCTGATGCTTTTAGGTGTAATTTTGAATGTTACATTTAAGAGTGTGAAAAAGGATGTGGTGGAATAACTTTATTCTAACATATCATCTTCATAGTCAATCATAAAAGAGTTACACCAATCTTGTGCATATTTTCCACAAGGGCAAATAAAACCTTCATTAGTTGCAATTAACCTTCCTCCATAAGGCACTTTGCTTCTGTTGCAATATGCACCCATACAGGTATAAGGATGAAAAGCATTAGATTCTTGGAATTTATTTATTCGCTCAACTTGCTCATCTGTAAAAGGAGCTTTTACTCTGTCATTATCCATATTGATGAAGACTATTGTTCATTACATTCTAAAACCCATTTTGCGTTTTCCAGTCAAATCTTCATAACTAAAATTGACTTTTTCTAAATCCATTTTTTCTAGTGTTTGTAGTACTTTTTCGGTTCTTTCGTTTTCTGAAAGCGATGCCATACGCAAATGTTGTTGTCTGACGGCTTCTTGTGCAATGGTTCGTATTGTACGAGCATTTCCAAAATATTTATCTCTCTGTGCGTGTAAAGTTTTCACTTGCTGCTCTAAATATTCTTTTGTTTCTTCTGTTAAAACTAATTTTTCTTTTTCAAAATAGCCGTTTGCTACTTCTAAAAGTTCTTCTGTTGTCAAATCTTTGAAAATAATGGTTCTATCAAAACGAGATTTTAATCCCGGATTCATTTCTACAAACTGTTCCATATTTTGAGTATAACCTGCTGCAATGACAATAAATTCGCCTCGTTTGTCTTCCATTTGTTTCAAAATAGTTTCTAAGGCTTCTTTTCCAAAATCATTTTGAGTTTTTGAATCTGAAGTAAGGGCGTAGGCTTCATCAATAAATAAAATTCCACCAATGGCTTTATCTATTTTTTCTTGTGTTTTGATTGCCGTTTGTCCTACAAAACCAGCAACCAAACTTTGTCTATCGCATTCTACCAAATGCCCACGTTCTAAGATTCCTAAGGCTCTATAAATTGTAGCTAAAATACGAGCAACCGTAGTTTTTCCAGTTCCGGGGTTTCCCTTGAAAATCATGTGTAGCGAGAACTGATTCAAGACATTACGACCTGTTTGTTGATAAAAACGAACGAGTGCAATAAGTTCGTCGATACGTTTTTTGACTTCTGAAAGTCCGACAAGTGCGTGAAGTTCTGCCATCGAACGTTGTAATTCTTCCTCATCAATAGAAAACAAAAGAGGAGTAACTGTTTTTCCTGCTGTAAGATGCACCATGTCAGCTACATGAACTGTTGAAAGTTCAGTTTTTGAAAGTTCTTTAGGATTTTCAATTTTCATAATTCGAACACCCAAATTCATTTTTGCTTCTCTAATCATTGTTTTTACAAAACGAGCATTTCCAAAAGTAGTATCTCTTTTTCGATATTCTTCTGTAATTTTTTTGTTCAAAATATGAAGAGCTTCAGGCGTAAACTGCAAATCTCCTTCTTTTTCGGTCAGTTTTGCAATTTCTAAAAGCTCGTGAGGTGTATAATCTAGAAACTCAAACTGAACAGGAAAACGAGATTTCAAACCTGGATTTGAGTCCAAAAGCGTTTCCATAGGCTGTGTATAACCTGCCAAAATAATAGCAATATCGCCCTTTCCATCCGAAATTTCTTTTACCAACATTTCAATTACTTCTTGTCCATAATCTTTGCTATCTTCTCCCGAACGAACGAGCGAATAGGCTTCATCAATAAACAAAACGCCTCCTCTAGCTCTATCAATAATTTCTTTTACTTTTGGCGCAGTTTGTCCTATGTATTGTCCGATAAGTTCGGCTCGCCCTACTTCGTGTAATTCTCCTGTCGAAAGCAATCCCAAATGAGCGTATATTTTACCCATCATTTGTGCAATAGTGGTTTTTCCAGTCCCTGGGTTTCCTTTAAAAACTAAATGTAGGTTAAGATTTTTGTCTTCTTTAAGTCCTTTATCTTGTCGTATTTGAGTAAATTGAAGATAAGAAGTATAATCATGAATTCGTTTTTTGAGGTCTTTAAGTCCAATTAAATTATTCAATTTTTCTACAATTTGTTCGTAAGTTTCATCTTCTTCTTCCTCATTTTCTTTTGCAGGATTTGAATACGCTCTTCCTGTCAAAAATGATGATGGAGGATAAATAACAGTATTTCCAGTTACAAACTTTTTTCCCACCTCAAAAGGCACAATCGCAATAAGTCTGTCCATAAAAATAAGTTCTAGCGTATAATGTCCACGAATCCACGAACCTTTTACATCTGAACCATAACCCGAAATTATCTCAATAAAATCTTCATCTTGTTCTATTTTTTTTATTTCAATAGTTTGTCCTTTTAGCTGACGAGTTTCATTATAGATATTAAAAGTCAGTTCGCAATAAAAATCATCTTCTTGCAAATTTTCAATATTGAATTCTACCCAAATATATCTTGTATCAGTTGCTGAAAACTGTTTGTAATAAACTCTATTTTCTTCCTCTACTCCGTCTTGTGTACCTTCATAGAGCTTGATAGTTTGCATCTCAAAGTATGGGTTGTTTTGAGAAGTTACAGGGCCTCCACTTTCTATGTAAAAAGGTTTTGTACCAAAAATTTCACCATCGATATAAGCTTCCCAAACATAATCTCCTCGTGTCCAGAATGTTCCTACTTCATCATTTCCCCAACCTTCTCTAATATTTACAATATTATTTTGAGGAGAAATAACTTGGCTTACATTTATTTCACAGATAATTTCTCGTTCTTTTCGACTGCTCAAACGATAGCATTTCAACAGAACAGCAGCTTCCCATTCCTCTACGTCAAATAATTTATTATAAAAAGAAAGTTCTACATACAAATAACTCGTTTCGATACTCTCAAAAACGGTTCTGTATTTTCGCATTCCATTAGCGAGCCATTCAGGAGA
>DAIUBX010000339.1:0-4340 GCA_036846465.1 Bernardetia sp. | reverse complement strand
GGTTTAACGAGGGACGAGCTAAGAAGTCCCATATTCGCTAAGCCACGTACGTTAGCTGCAATCATAAAAAAATAGAGAGCAAAAGTTGTTTTCTAGACAAGACGTTTTTCCGACAAACAGTAACTTTTCCGACTAACAAACGAACAACTCTTTAGTCAAAAAAACGTATTTTTGACAACAGCTCATTTCAGAACAAAACGCTTTCTCTGGAGAACAGAGTTAGTGAACAAAAAAGAAAAAGTTATTTTGCAGACGAACAGAACTTGTAAACTTGACAAATGAATGCTGCTAACATCGGCTTAGCGAAAAATGGGCGTAACGTTTTGACACAAACTTTTGAGAAATAGACAATTCTGACAACATTTTTTTACCATAAAAAAAGGAATTTGATTTTACTCAAATTCCTTTTTTATGCAATTATATCAAATTCAAAAGACTGTATAAAAGAAAAATTCAAGCCGTTTTCCCTACAAAAAATGTATTCGTAGTTCTCCTTTAGCTCTTTAAACTCTGTGGTTCAAAAGTATTCGTAGTTCCTTATTTACGTTGAAACAAAAACTTCACAAAATCAAAAGCTGAATCTGCTAAATTTCTACCAATCAAATCCATTGCAAAATTGACTGTTTTTTCTACGGCTGCATCTGTTCGTTCAAAATTTTTGCTGTCATCTCTTACCCAAAAACGAATCAAAAATTCAGTTTCTGCCCAAAGAAGTTTATCGTATTTACTTCCTACAAACATACGTTGTTCTACTTCGCCTGTGTCCATTCCTTCTTCCAAAAGAACATTTATATATTCATAAAAGCCATTTTTGAAGTCTGCTAATACTTTTCTTCTAAACCCTCCATTTCTTGCGCTAAGTTCATTAGTTACAAAACTGCGATTTTCTTTCAAAACTTCTACCAACGTAAAATAAAAAGCAAGTAACTTTTCACGCACCATATATTCTGCATAAACTGACTCAGAACGCAAACGCTGAACGGTTTCAGTCAAATACTCTCCCCAAATTTCTTGTTCTATGTTATTAAAGCTAGAATAATTATCGTAAAAAAACTTTTCATCTTCCCCTAGTTCTGCCATTAGGTTATAAGGTGTTGCAGGAGCTTTTCCTTGTTGTCTAATATATTGAATAAATGCGTTTTTGATTTGTTCTTTTTCTGATGTGGTGGTATTTTCCATGGATAAACTGTTTTTTTGATTTAATTTTAAGTCTAATGTAAGCTAAACGAACATGGTCATAGAATGGTTTTGATAATTTTCAGCCTTACACACAACTGAAAAAATTGCATTATTTAGGATACAAATTTTAAATATTCTAATTAGCATAAAAACTTACTCAAGCATGATTTCGTAATTCGTTCATTAGGAGATAGCTGTTCATGTATTTCAAGAGTAAAAACAAAGGAGAATTATTTGATAAATATTTTGAAAAACCATCAACAAACGAAACAAAAAACCGATAAAAACCTAAAAATCAAGGCTAAACATTAAAATATCTGTATTTTTTAATTTTAAATTTTGATTTATGAACCTAATTATATTGCCTTTGTAACATAGCAAGAGAGTTTAACGAATCATTACAATTTCTAATTTACGTTAAACGATACTACTATTAATAAGCAATCATTACACAAATAATTATTTCCCCTTTTAGTTTATAAAATATGAAAAAGCAGTCATTATTCCTCCTTGCCTTAATAGGTTTAGCATTTGGTGCTTGTAACGAAACTCAAGAAGTTACTTCAAAATTGGAACAAAGTATAGATATGAACGACTTCTATGTTTATACAGATGATAACGATAATCATGCTCACAAAACAACTGTAAAAAATGACGATCGTCTTTGATACAGTATGAAGGTTTTGAATGAAAAATTAAAGCAAAATCCAGGTTTAGAGAAAAAAATGTACGATATAGAATTACATACACGTCAAAATATTTTAGCTAGAACCAATACCAAAGGTGGAAAACCAGGTAGTGGTGGAGGTGGAGGTGGAACAACTCCTCCAGTTGATGACGGTTTAGGAGTAATCACAATTCCAGTATATGTTCATGTACTTTATAGCAACTCACAAGAAAATATTAGTGATGCACAAATCAATTCACAAATAGCTGTTTTGAATGCTGACTTTAGAAAAACTAATAGTGGTGTAAACTTAACACCTTCTGAATTTGCAGGTCTTGCAGCAGATTCAGAAATTCAATATACACTTGCAGGTGTTACTCGTACAGCTTCTAGCCGTACTTCTTGGGGTACTAACGATGATATGAAAAGAGCTAGTGCTGGTGGCGTTAATCCGATTACTCCTTCTACTCACTTAAATATTTGGGTTTGTAATATCGGTGGTGGAATCTTGGGTTATGCTCAATTCCCTGGTGGCTCATCTTCTACTGACGGTGTAGTTGTAGGTCCTAACTATTTCGGAACTACTGGTTATGTTTCTGCTCCTTTTGATAAAGGAAGAACACTTACTCATGAAGTTGGTCATTACTTAAACTTACGTCATATTTGGGGTGATGGTCGTTGTCGTCAAGATGATTTTGTTGCTGACACACCTTCTTCTGATGCTCCTAATTACGGTTGTCCTAGCTATCCTACCGTAAACTGTCAATCTAATGATATGACAATGAACTATATGGATTATGTAAATGATGCTTGTATGTATATGTTCTCTGAAGGGCAAAAATCTAGAATGCGTTCTATTTTTGCATCAGGTGGTGCTAGAGCATCTATGAGATAATCAAGAAAAAAATAGAATTATATAATAAAAAAGCAACAAGAAATTGTTGCTTTTTTTATGTTAAAATATAAAAATTTATATGGTTTAAAACTTCCAAGCACGTCCATTTTCACCATACAAATCTTCATAAACACGATGGGCAATTTGAAAACCTCTATATTTTTCAGCAATTCCTCTTATTTTTTGATGTAAATCAGTTTCTTCTTTATGAATTAAAAGCTCATTTATTTCTTCTGCAATTCGTAGATATTCTTTTTCTGTAAATTCATTCATAATAGAACCAATTTTATACTTTTCTATAATGTCCGAATCGTCCGAAATATTTGGAGTAATCACAACTGGAAGTCCCATTGACCAATATTCGCCGGTCTTGATAGGTGTTCCATAACGTTTTGAAGCAGCAGGTTTGAAAGGCGTAACACCAAAATCTCCTAAGCCAATATAAGACGGAATATACTCATGAAAAACAAATTGTGTAGTAACAATATTTCTATCCAAATTACTTACTTTGCAATACAAATTTATTTCCTCTTCTTTATGGGAGGTTAATATTAAAACTCTAAATTTATCCCCCCAAAAATTATGACAGACTTTCCAAAAATCAAATATTTCTTTTTCTAAGTATGAACTTCCAAATTTACCTGCATATACACTGACTATTTTATCTTTCAAATCTAGCTCTTCGATCAGTTTTGGGTCTTTTCTTTTGACAAAGTCAAATATTTCTAAATCCACACAAGCAGGTTTTGATTCTAAAGAGCGTTCATTCACATCTACCTTATAACGATTTTTGGCATAATTTTTCATTTCTGATACACAAGGAATAAACGCAGATGCATGAGCTGTTTGTAGTTTTTCTAAATTCCATAAAATCTTGAAAGCAAGACTGTTTTTAGCCCAAGTATTGCTTTCTAACATCGCTTCTGCGTGAGGTTCAAAACTGTCTATTATTAACTTTTTTCCTGTTAGTTTTGAAACTAGATAGCCACCTGCCCCTGCTGGAACACAAAATGGATGTATGAAACGTATTTTTTTGATAAAAACAGTTTTGACAAGCACACTTACTATTCTTACCCAATTTAATATTGAACGCAATCCAAAACGGTAATAAGGAAAATCTAATAAATAAATATCGAATTCATTTTGAAGTTCTGTTTTAACCTGTTTTTTTTGCTCTTCACTCATTTTAAAATGAGATTGTTCTAGCGTCATTAGATAAATTTTACTACCTTTTGGTAAATATTTTTTCATAATTTTGACATAGGGCAACGTATAAGTTTGCAAGAGTGCGTCTCTAAACGAAAAAAATGTCGGTACAAGAATATGAACAGGTTTCAAAATAATGGTGAATTGTTAATGGTAAATGATTAATTGAAATTACTTCAAAAAATACTATTTTATTGTTTTAACTTTTTATTGTTTTATGAAAAATTATAATTCCCTAATCCTAATTTCCAATCCCTAATTATTAAAAAATGAAATTCATCACAAAATTAAGCGTATTATTTACATTTTCCTTATTTGCTATTTTATTAATGGCTTGTCAAACCGAAGATATTATGAAAAAAGTAGTTGATATTACTTGGATTCGTTCTTTCG
>DAIUBX010000338.1:0-4344 GCA_036846465.1 Bernardetia sp. | reverse complement strand
AGCTGCTTCCACCCCCCGGAATTAGAATTTTTAAACTTTTATTTTCTTCTAAATTATTTGCATCTTTTTCTACTAATTTATCAAAATAAGCAACCAAAGGAGGACTAGCATAACCAATATCCCAAGGCGTATCTGAATCTTTGTAGCGATTTTGCCAATACGCAGAATCGAAAGTGGTAGAAGAAGTATTCATATAAATCGAAATAATAAAAAGTGTTTGGTGTGTTTGTAGTACAAAATTACAAATTTATTAGCAAAAAGTATCACAGGCTTCCTAGTCAGTGAAATAAGTTAAGTTTGTGTTACATAATTTCAAATTTCCCTTTGTTAGAATATAGATTTCTGATAAAAATATCGTATTTTTGTAGTAATGAAGCAAGAAAAGTTATTCTACACATCAAAACTTATGAAACATTCAAAAACACATTTGACTATCTTAAAGCACCAAACATTGAAGTATGAGACTTCTTTGTTTTTTATTTTTTCTATTTTCAAGAAAAATAATTACTAACCGTTTACTTTTTTTAAAGATAAACGGTTTTTTTATGGAATTTGATTTGGTTTTTTTTCAAATTCTCAAAACAAAAGTTGTATAAAATACGACAAAACGCAAAACATACAATTACCCAACAAAAAAATTAATTTTCACTCCCCAATTAAAAATACATTATGTATAACTCAAACAACCGTTCAGATTATCGCTATCGCCGAATTTTATTAAAACTAAGTGGCGAGGCTCTTATGGGAAATCAACAATTCGGAATTGATGCCGAAAGATTAGAACAATATGCTTTAGAAGTAAAAAAAGCAGTTGATGAAGGTTTGCAAGTTGCCATCGTAATTGGAGGAGGAAATATTTTTAGAGGAATGCAATCTCCTAAAATTGGAATTGACAGAGTGCAAGGCGATTATATGGGAATGCTTGCCACTTCTATCAACGGAATGGCTCTACAGTCTGCACTTGAGCAAGTTGGCGTTTATACTCGTTTGCTTTCAGGTATCAAAATGGAACAAATTTGTGAGCCGTATGTGCGTCGTCGTGCTATTCGTCATTTGGAAAAAGGGCGTGTGGTTATTTTTGTCGCAGGTTTGGGAAGTCCTTATTTTACGACAGACTCGGCTGCTTCGCTTCGTGCGATTGAAATCGGTGCTGACGTAGTTTTGAAAGGAACACGAGTAGATGGCGTTTATTCAGAAGACCCAGAAAAAAATCCAGATGCAATTCGTTACTCCAATCTTTCTTTCCAAGAAGTCTATAACAAAGGCTTAAATATTATGGATATGACAGCATTTACACTGTGTAGAGAGAATAATTTACCAATTATCGTTTTTGATATGAATGAAGAAGGTAATTTATTGAAAGTTTTACAAGGACAAGAAATTGGAACGTTGATTACGGAATATTAGAAATTTCTCAATTACGACCTGTCAAAGCAGCGAAGCTAGTTAAAAATTACGAATTACGAAAAGTTTAGTTTTTTACTAAAACTCGTAATTAGCTTCGCTGACTTACAGTTCGTATTTTCAATTATGAACATACCAAACATTAATTCTCGTTTAAAAAGCTATTTTTACAATGGTTTTTTAGTCTCTCTACTTGTTTATATTTCAGCAGGTGCATTATTTATTTTCTTACCTTTTCTTTTTAATTTACGAATACTTGAAGATTTCAAAAAAGGGAAAAGCGATTTTTTTATAATAGCCATTTTTATAACTTTACTAGCTATTTTTCAAGTGTATTATGTCGATAGCATACAAGAAGTATATGGTTGTTTGCGTTTTGGCTCTACTCAATTTTCTCTAGGAAATAATGCTTTTGTTTTGATTGTTCTTTCGGCTATGATTTGGGAGGTCTTGATTTATTTTAGAGAGAAAAAATATATACTAATTAAAAATCTCTAAGAACAAACTTCGCAAGAAACTAAAAACAGCTCCTTCAAAATAAAGCTCATTCTATTATTAGAATCAAAAATTTGCATTGCCAAAACAAAGTGAGTAATTTTACTATCATTTTAATTGGTTCACTTTGCCGTTGTCGGTGTCCTTACCGACGACTTAATTTAAAATAAAAAAATATATGTCAGATTTTCGTATTGAGCGTGATACAATGGGCGAGGTAAAAGTTCCTGCCGACAAATACTGGGGCGCACAAACAGAGCGTAGTCGTAACAATTTCAAAATAGGCGATGAGGCTTCTATGCCAAAAGAAATTATTTATGCTTTTGCGTATCTCAAAAAAGCTGCTGCACAAGCCAATACAGAACTAGGTGTTTTGGCAAAAGAAAAAAGCGACCTTATTGGAAGAGCCTGTGATGAAATTTTGGAAGGAAAGTTAGACAAAGAATTTCCTTTAGTTATTTGGCAAACAGGTTCTGGAACGCAGTCAAATATGAACGTAAATGAAGTAGTTGCGTATCGTGGACACGTTTTACAAGGTGGAAATCTAAACGATGAGAAAAAAGCATTGCACCCAAACGACGACGTAAACAAATCACAATCTTCAAATGATACTTTTCCTACGGCTATGCACATTGCAACCTACAAATTGGTAACAGAAAATACCATTAAAGGAATTGAAAAATTACGTGATGCACTTCAAGGCAAAGTAGAAGAGTTTAAAAACATCGTAAAAACGGGGCGTACTCACTTTATGGACGCTACTCCTCTTACATTAGGACAAGAATTTTCTGGATATGTTCAGCAACTTAATAATTCTTTGCGCTGCATCAAAAATGCACTAGAAATGGTAAAAGAATTAGCTTTAGGTGGAACTGCCGTAGGAACAGGACTCAATACACCAAAAGGATACGATGTTTTGGTGGCTCAAAAAATTGCAACTCTTACAGGTTTGCCATTCGTAACTGCACCAAACAAATTTGAGGCTTTAGCTGCTCACGATGCAATGGTAGAGCTTTCAGGAGCATTAAAACGTACTGCTGTTTCGCTTATGAAAATTGCAAATGATATTCGTATGCTTAGTTCAGGTCCTCGTTGTGGAATTGGAGAAATTATCATTCCTGATAATGAACCGGGGTCTTCGATTATGCCGGGGAAAGTAAATCCTACGCAGCCAGAAGCATTGACAATGGTTTGCGCTCAAGTGATGGGAAATTATGTTGCTGTTTCAATCGGTGGTTCGAATGGACATTTTGAGCTTAATGTTTTCAAGCCTTTGATAGCTGCAAATGTACTTCAATCGGCTCGCTTGATTGGTGATGCGTGTGTTTCGTTTACAGACAATTGTGCTGTTGGTATCAAAGCAAATCACCCAATTATTCAACAACATTTAGAAAATTCATTAATGCTTGTTACTGCTCTAAATACGCATATTGGCTATGAAAAATCGGCTAAAATTGCAAAAAAAGCGCACCAAGAAAACAAAACGCTTCGTCAAGCTGCTGTTGAATTAGAATATCTAACTTCAGAAGATTTTGATAAGTGGGTTGTTCCTGCTGAAATGACGGGTTCTATGAAATAATTATTTATATTTACACTCTAAGAGTTTTTTAAATTTTTAGAGTGTAAATCATAGTATGTTTTTCTATTTTTTATTCATTTTTATCAAATCTAGTTATGTCAAGATATATCAATCCGTTTACTGATTTTGGTTTCAAACATTTGTTTGGTTCGGAAAGTAACAAAGATATTTTGATTAGTTTCTTGAATGCTGTTCTGCCTGACCAAACAATAGCTAATTTACAGTATAAAAATGTAGAACGTCAAGGAATTACAGAAGCAGAAAGAAAAGTAATTTTTGACTTGCATTGTGAAAATGAAAAAGGTGAAAAGTTTATTGTAGAACTACAACGAGCTAAACAAGAATATTTCAAAGATAGAACTATTTATTACTCTACTTTTCCCATTCAAGAACAAGCTCTCAGAGGAGAAGATTGGAATTATGAATTAAAGCATGTCTATACTATTTCTATTCTGAATTTTAGATTTCAAAATCCTATAACCAATAGAAAAGATACTACTGTAAAGCACATAGTAAAACTTCTCAATACAGAAACTAAGGAAGTTTTTTATGACAAACTGACTTTTGTATATCTTCAAATGCCTAATTTCACTAAGACAGAAGATGAGTTAGAAACCATTGAAGACAAATGGTATTATGTGTTGAGAAATTTAGAGATTTTGGAAAGAATGCCAGCTCCTTTACAAGAAAAAATATTTAGTTATTTCTTTGACTCTGCTGAATTGGCTAATTTGCCTCGTCCGACCAGAATGGAATATGAAGAAAGTTTGAAACAACTTAGAGATTGGAAAAATGTAATGAGAATGGCAGAAAAAGAAGCTGCAGAAAAAGGAATGCGACAAGGCATGAAAAAAGGGCTTAAACAA
>DAIUBX010000337.1:0-4345 GCA_036846465.1 Bernardetia sp. | reverse complement strand
ATGCTAAAACAGGAGGAGCACGAAGAGGAATATTCTTAAAAAGAATATCTTGAATAGTATGTGCAAAGAAACAGATATAACTATTTTTGCTAGAAACTATACTTTGTTTTGTATGATTTTGAGCAGTAGAAAAATCTGTAAAAACAACTTGAGGAGTTTGTTTTACTATTTTTTGAAGTTCAATAGAAATAGAATTATCTTTTTCTAAAAAATTATGTAAATGTTCTTCTCCAATGTTAGGAGAATATAACAGAGCAAAAAAGTTTGAATTTTGAGCTTTGTGTGTGTGAAAAGAGGAATCTGCACAAATAGAACGGTAATGCGAATGAGGTGTAAATGAATGTCCGACAAGCAAAAACAAACCCATAACTATCCAAAAAAATGGAAAACGAGTTTTGAGGTTTTGCGATATGTTGGGAATAGTATTCATTTTTTTATTAACCGTCAATGAGGCTAAAGCCGTCGTTGACGGTTTTTATACTTACACTACAAAAGTGAGAAAATTGTTGTCATCTTTCCAAATAAACTTTCTTAAAAGGCTAATTTGGAAAGAGTCTGATTTAAAATACTTCACAGAGCATACAACGAACACTTCCACCACCGTATTTTTCGATAGTTGGAATAGGACTAGAAATAATTTTGCTTTCTTTTTCTAGTAGTTCAATCTGATTTTGAGAAAGAATTTTGTGTGCAGCTTCTGACATTACCCAAAATTTTTCGCCTTTTGTGTTTTTGACCTGCAACATATTTCCTGCAAAATGATGTTTTTGTTCAAGGCTAATTTCCAAAATTTCTTTTCCTGTTTCTTTTATTTTTTTGACTAAATAATTTCTTTCCTCTTCATTTCTAATAGATTCCAAACAAACTACGACAATTTTATCGCCTACTGCCATCATTACGTTGGTGTGATAAATTAGTTTCCAGCCTTCTTCTGTTTCCTGTTCTGATGTAAAAACAACAGGTTCATAATTCATTTTCTCACAAAACAAGTCAATCAATTTTTTATCTGTTCGCTGCGAAAGACAAGCATAAACGATTTTTTTTTCTCTGTCTAAAATCAAACTTCCTGTTCCTTCTAAAAAGCTGTTTTGATTCTCAAAGTCAGTCAAATCTACAATTTCATCAATCTGAAAACCTAGTTTCTGTGCTTCTTCGATAGCATCATTTCTGCGTTCTAAACGTCTATTTTCGCCACACATAGGATATAAAACGACTTTTTTGTCAGAATTGGAATGAAAAGAAATCCAATTATTTGGAAAAAGTGCATCGGGTGTAATAGGTTCTTTCCCGTCTTTTCTTTGGGCTGGTAAAACGACTGTTTTTATATTATTTTTTTGTAATTCCTTTACTAATAAATCAAATTCTTGTTTGGCAAGTTTTTGAGTGTCAATAGTTCCTGTTACTTTATTTTGATAAAAATTAGTAGCAAGTGTATCAGGATTTGCTGTAAAATGATTGGGTTCTATTAAAAGAAGTGTGTCTGTGAGCATAAGTTTTGGTTAAGTATGATTTTATATTTCAAACAAAGATAATAGGATTTGACTTTACTATTTACAAAATTACAGTTATCATTTAATAATTAAAAAATAATGCTTCAAACCTTCACAGAATTTAAAACTTCGCCAAAGCTTACTCAAAAACTCTACGAAAATAGTATTATCAAAAACTACAAAGCAGGTAATGTTATTTTAGAAGAAGAATCTTCTATTCGTTCCATTCCAATTATTGCAAAGGGAAGTATCAGAGTCATCAGAACAGAAGAAGACGGCAGAGAAATTTTTCTTTATTATATCAAATCTGGCGAAAGTTGTATTATGTCTTTTTTGGGAGGAATGCACAATGAAGCTAGTAAAGTACGTGCAGAAGTAGAAGAAGATGCAGAGATTTTGTTTTTACCGATTGAAAAGGTAATGTTATTTATCAAAGAATATCCTGAATGGTTGGATTATATTTTTAGGTTGTACCATAAGCGTTTTGAAGAGCTTTTAGATGTCGTCAATGCAATGGCTTTCAAGAAAGTAGATGAACGTCTTTTGCATCTTCTAAATAAAAAAGTAGAACTGACAGGCTCAAAGACTATTTCTATTACACATGAGCAGTTAGCTAATGAACTTGCTACGGCTAGAGTTGTCGTTTCAAGACTTCTGAAACAACTTGAAAATAACGGAATGGTAGAATTAGGCAGAAATAAAATTACAATTCTTTAGATTCTGTAACAAAAGTAGCTGATAAGGCAGTTTAAAAACCTCATTTTTGTAGAAAAAATATTTTTAAATTTACAATGATGATAGAATTTATAGGTTATTTTGCTGCCATTTTTATTGGTATTTCACTTGGACTTATTGGAGGAGGTGGAAGTATTTTGACTGTTCCTGTTTTGGTCTATTTATTTAGTATTGAGCCTGTTGTGGCGACGGCTTACTCGCTTTTTGTGGTTGGGCTGACAAGTAGCGTAGGTGCGTTTACGTATTTCAAACAAGGTTTGGTTCGAATGAAAACGGCTTTGGTGTTTGGAATTCCGTCTATTTTTTCGGTTTTCTTGACTAGACAATATGTAGTTCCTGCTATTCCTGACGAAATTTTTACTACTGGCAGTTTTGTTTTAACAAAAGGAATTTTCTTGATGGCATTGTTTGCCGTTTTGATGATAGTGGCTTCTTATAAAATGATTGCAAAGGAAAAACCTACAACGCCAAATTTAAACTCAAATGTCGATAAGCCAAAGACATTTAATTACCCAATGGTAATTTTACAAGGTTTGATAGTTGGGTTAATAACTGGTCTTGTGGGTGCAGGAGGTGGATTTATTATTATTCCTGCATTGATTTTTTTGTTAGGATTAGAAATGAAAGAAGCCATCGGAACTTCGCTTACAATTATTACACTCAATTCTTTCTTTGGTTTTTTGGTTTCTCAAAATCAAATGCAAACCGATTGGAAACTTCTTTTGATTCTTTCTGCTATGTCTATTCTAGGGATTTTTACAGGAATGGCACTTTCAAAACGCATAGACGGCAAAAAACTAAAACCTCTTTTCGGTTGGTTTGTACTGATAATGGGAAGTTACATTTTGATGAAAGAGTTGTTTTTTTGAAATAAGTCGTCGGTGGAAACACCATGTCCGTCAAGCTAACAATAAAAACAGGGGTTAAAACCCTGTCCAATTCATAATTTCAGAATTGTTTTCTTCAATTGAACAGGGTTTTAACCCTGTTTATGAGGTAAGATAAAATTAGCTTGACGGATATGGTGGAAACACCGACAAGGGCTTAATTTTTTGATAAGTCTTTTTAAAATAGAAAACAGAGTTTTTTAGAGGCTCTAATTTGTCAATAATCATTTTCTAACTAGCTTTTTTTTATCATTCATTTCTATCTGGCATTATTAAAATGTCAGATAGAAATGATAGAAGTTTTTATTCTACAATTAAATTCTGTTCTTCAACGATAAAATCAAAAGCTAATTCCTCTAAACGTTTTCCATTTACTGTTGCAGTCCAAGCACCGTGTCCAGCTCCCTCAAGTGGATAATAAACATAATTTACTCCACTATTGATATAGGCTTCTTTTAATGTTTCGGCACTACTAAACGGAACTGTTGCATCATTTGTGCCGTGTGCAATCAAAATAGGAGCATCATCATTTCCAAATCTCTGACGACCATAAACTTGATTTAAGGCTTCTATGGCTACTTCACTTCCCCAAAAATCTAGTATTGTACGGATTTTATAGGTCTTTTCTCTATTTGCGGTAGTTAATGTAGGGTCGGTACTCAAAGATATTTCATCTCTATAATCTTCTTGATTTGTAATTCCTAATGTAGTTGCGATTATAGCTCCTGCCGAACTACCTCCTACCGTAATATAATCTGTATCAATCTTGTACGTATCTGCATTTGCAACTACCCATCGCAGGGCAGCTTTTCCATCTCTATGAGCTGGATACATGGATAGAAAAGCAGGTTGGGTTGCAACGTCTAAATTATTTTGAGCGTATTGTACCCACTCTACAGGTAAAGTTCCAAAATCTCCTCGTAGTCTATAACTAATAGAAAAAGCTACCCAACCTCTTGAAGCAAAATAATTTGCCAAATTGATAATGTTGGGGTCTTTTCGTGTTCCTCCAATAAATCCACCTCCATGAAAAAGAAGAATAACAGGTCGTTTTTCTAAATTATTTTCAGGTAAATACGCATCTAGTTGTAAGTTCATTTCTTCTGAAACTGCACTATTTAATGTTTGATGACTCAAACCTTTTGCGTAAGTGATGTCGCTTTGAACGACAATAGGATAGGTAGATTCAGATTTAACAATTTTATTTGTTGAATTATTAGGGTTTACATTACT
>DAIUBX010000336.1:0-4354 GCA_036846465.1 Bernardetia sp. | reverse complement strand
AAAGCTCTAAAATTAGAACTAAAATTAAAACAAAATATTACAGAAAAAAGTAAGTTGAATTAGAGACGAGGGATTTGGGAGGAGAGGCAAGGGAATTGGGAATAAGATAATTTGAATCACTAAATATTCCTAAATCAACTTTTTTCTGCAATCCTTTAGAGAATTTTTACGTAAGTTGTATAGTAACAAAATTAAATTTTAAGAAAAAAATAAGCTAATAAAGTCAAATATATCTGTCATAATTAAATGGGAAATCTAATATTACCACCTTCACTCACTCGTGAACTTCCGTATGCCGTTACTGCACAACTTGCCGAACTGCCACAGGAAGCACAACGAGAGTTTTTTGAAGAATACAACCGAAACGCACGTACTACTTCCATTGGATATATTTTGCATTTGCTCGTTTTTGGAACGCATTATGCCTATCTCAATCAATGGATTTTGCAATTTTTGTATTGGTTTACGGCAGGTGGTTTTGGTATTTGGTGGTTTATAGATTTATTCAGAATTCCTTCTATGATAGAAGCTCATAATAATAAAATAGCTGACCAAACGCTGCGTCATGTGCTTGTAAAATACCGTTACGGACTCAAAAATCCGAATACATCAGATTCCTCTTCGCTTTATTCTTCTGCAAAAGGTTCTCGTTTTATGCTCCGAACACCTTATGATTTACAGAAAAAAGGACAAGAAAATACAAGTGATATAAATTTAGAAAAACGAGGGATCTCTAAAATGCGTCCGATTGCGCCTCGTGTTTTAGAAACTCCAGATGCAGACCCAATGCGATTGAGTATCGTAAATATTAAAGCTGGATATTTAGTAGATTTTGATTTGACAACGTGGGAAACCGTCCAAGAGTGGCAATACGATTGGGATAATGGAAATAGTGGTAAAGAATTTCGTCTAGTCAATGAAAAAGAAACTTTGCACCTGTATATGCGAAATGAAGGAACTCAATTGCACACTATTTTGGGACGAAAAATAAATATTTTTTCTATCGATAGAGAATTAGAAAATGAAATTCAGACTAATTCTCGTCCTCCCTCAGTACTTAATTATCAAGAAATAGACTATTTTAGAGAAAATACAAAAACAGGTTGGAGGCACGAACTGACTGCCAAAACAAGTGCAAACAAACTCACTATTTGGGAGTATTTTGATGAAACAATGACGTTTTTTATGCGAATAGAACAAATTGAAAACCAAACTTATAAAGCAACCGTAGGCGAAGTAATTTCTCCTTTTGAGTTTTCGAATGTGCTTCCAAAAGAGTAAGAGTTTTTGTATTGTTCGTGTAATGTCATTAACTCAAGGGATTTAGTGGTTCTATCGCTCGTGGGGACACGAGTAATGGTAGTTTTTACTACTGTTTCAAACGAAACCCACAACTTTAGTTGTGGGAAATCTACCGTTGCTCGTGTCCCCACGAGCGACATATCTAAAATATTAATTCCCCAAAGCTCTATCAATAAGCTGCCCTACAAGCGCAAAACCTTCTGCATAATTATTTCTTTGTTGTTCAAAAGATAAATTACTATTTTCATCTGTAATCAAATAAGTAAAAACAAAATCGCCATCTCCATTTTGCCAACCGTCTAATTGTCCGAAACGAAGGTCATTAATTTGATAGATTTTCTTTCCATTTTCTGTTCTTGTTTTTACGGTATAATAGCCTTGTGGAACTTCTAAAAGCTGTTTTACTTTTTCATTATCTTTTATTGGGTCTAATGCTTCCCAGTTTTTTTCAAAATAATGGTATTTTATTTTCTTATTTTTATCTAAGACAGAATAATAACCACTATAATAACCGTCTTCTGTTTCTACAATATTATTCCAAAGTAAAATATTCAGAGGTGTAGTTTTGGTATCGTAACGGAGATAATCAATGTTTTGTGCTTTTAGATTTTCTTCAAAAACAGAATTTACTCGCTGCTGATTAATCACTCCCATCAATAAATAAAAAGAAGACATTCCCACGCCAAACCAAACCAAAAAAGCACGTTTTTCATTATACGTATTTTGCTTAAAAACAGGTAAAAACCTCGCCCAAAGAAGTAAAATCAAAAAAGGAATCGTATAAAAAAAGTCAATTACAAAAACCGTTTTGGTAGCGTAACCATAATCTGAAAAAGGATAGAAAATTTTTGTTCCCCAAGTAGTAAATATATCTAACCAAGAATGGGTAATCATTCCCCAAAAAAAGAGATTTGTCCATCTCCAAAAACTCATTTCTGACAAGTATTTGAGTTTGTATTTTGTTCCCAAGGAATTAAAAAGCCAGCCTAAAAGTGGTGCAATAACAACAGCAAACAAAATAGAGTGCATCAAACTACGATGCCAACGCAATTCTTGTACAATATCCAAAAATGGATTTGCCAAAACATCTAAATCTGGAATTGTTCCTGCAACTGCGCCCCAAAGCATAGCTTGATTTCCGATTTTGCGCCCTGCGATAAGTTCGCCAACGGCTGCTCCTAATACAATTTGTGTGAGTGAATCCATGATTTTTTCTATTCTTTTTCTATTTTATTTCTTCGTAATCAAAAGGCTGTATTTTCTGTCCTTTTTTTGTTGTGATGCGATAGTTTTTCTTGACTGTTAATGTATCTCTTCCAAAATAATGTGTAGTGACTGAGAATTTATTTTGGTCTTCTTTGATGTCTATTTCTTGTTTTAGATACAGATTTGAAAGGTCTAAAGCATCTAAACGAACTCCGACGGCATCATCTTTGACTTTGGTTAAATAAATTGACCTATTCTCAAGTCCACTATTTTTTATTTTATCAATCCAAGCATTTTCGTATGTTCTAGCAAGCCAAATTTTGTAAAGTTGTTTTACTTTTGGGTCTTTGGTTTCTTCTCCTATCCAAGTTATTTCATCATATACAATTTTTTGAGTGTCTATTTTTTGAGGAAGACGAGTAATGATAGAATTAATATTGATAGAATTATTTTTTTTCAATGAATCTAAAACAGAGTAGGATTTTTTATTTTTAAAGGCAGTGCTATCAAACATTTTAGTGAAAAAGTAACTGTCATTAGTTTCTGTATAATGCCAGTAGTAGTTTGTTTTATTCATTTCATATTCTTCTAGAGCATTTTTATAAAATAAACTGTCAGTTCGTGTAAATGTAGATATAAAATTGTCTTTTATTTTTGAAAAACTATAGAGATAAATGCTAGAAAAACCTACAATTATCCAAAGTATAATTCCTAAAATGAGTTTAAATGTTTTCATAATTTGAGTTTATTTAAAACCAATAAATAAGTGTCGTATCACAAATATTTTTTAAGTTTAATGTAAAAGTCATTGTCATATTTTTTTTATAATCTTTTGGATTAATATAATAACCATCATTAGATAGACGATAATCTATTTTTTCAGACATTCTTATTTTATTATTTAAGGTATCTAAAGCGACAAATAAAGGAGTTTCGATTTGTAAAAAACTACTATCTGTATTCAATAGAGGAATAACCTTAGTATTTTTACGTATGTAGTCAGTTTCTGGAAAATATATTTTTTGATAAGTAAATTCTTTGATTGCATCATAATATATTTTACTCATTTCAACTTCAAATAATTTCATAATATAAATTAGTTCCTGCTTATTTTTGGAAATATACAGACGCTGAATTTCACTTGATGAGATAGAATTATTAAATGTATAATCTTTAAAATATAGAAACAGAGTACTATCTACATCTTTAATTTTGGTAATGTAGTCATCAAATAAAGTTATAATTGATCCATGTATTTTATATCCACTGCCAAAAGCTGCACCATTACTGACTACATACTTTTCTCCTTCTTTTTGCATAAACTCAGAATAGGTAGTATGTATTTCTGTCAAAGAACTGATTTTTTCTTTTACTTCATATCCTACCGAATCATCTATGCAGAATCGTCCTCTACCGTATAGATGTGGGAAATCCAGATCATAATACTGATTTTTACTTATGTGCATGTTTTGTAAATTCTCAAGTTCTTTAATATTAGCAGCAAACAGTTTCTCTTCTTCCTCTGTATAATCTTCTAATTTTGAAAAATTATCATACGTCATTTTAAAAAGAATCAAAAGCAGAATAAGAAAAGGAACAAGAGGATTCAATAATTTCCGAATATACTTCATAGCATTTTTTTAATAGACAATAAACCCAAATTAACGCAAAATGTACTACAAAGGTTAGTGTTTGTTTAGAGTTTTGCTTTTTGAGAAAGAGAATCTGAATTTTTTTACTTCAAATTAAACCTTCACTTTTTACTTGTATCTAACCTTGCGAATACCAACTTAGAATCAATTACGAATTAAAAATTACGAACTGAAAGACGACGCAAGTTAATTAC
>DAIUBX010000335.1:0-4372 GCA_036846465.1 Bernardetia sp. | reverse complement strand
CTTTTATGATTTTGGTAAAATTCTCTTCGTCTTCGTTGTTTACTTCATTTGCCAAATCAAAAGGAGGATTTTCAGATTCATATTTTTTCTGTAAATGCTTTTCCAAAAACTCAATAATTTCTAATTTTCGTGGTGCGTCATCGGGTTGTTGCAACAAAAACATAAAATTAATAATCGTCTGAACCACTTTTGAAGAAACTAAAAGCAAAGAATCACCCGAAATAACAGGAATTTTTTGTTCGATAAATTTTTCAGCCAAAAATGCTCCCATTCCATTGGTTCTAACCAAAATGGTAATATCTTCTAGTTTATAATTCTGTTTTTCTAGTTTTCTGACCAATCGCAAACATTCCTCAAATGTCTTTTCTTGATATTCTTTTTTTCCTCCTCTTGCAGGTTTTTCTATAAATTGAACTGACACATGTCCACCTTCTTCAAAAACAGTTTGTTGTTCTACTTCTGCATAGTGAGAAGACAAATCTGGGCTAAGTGATTCAAAACGTTCTCTTATAAAAGAAAAAAGTTTATTATTAAAATCTACAATTTGAGGCATACTACGACGATTTGTACCCAAAATTTGCTGATTGGCGTGCATAGTAAACATATCAATATGTTCGGCAATCATAGAATCTGGGTCTGCACTTGGTACATTTGGCAAATTTACCAAAAGGTCTGCATCTCCACTTCGCCAACGATAAATCGCCTGTTTTGCATCTCCAACAACCATACTACGCATTCCATTTGCCAAACTATTGGAAACCAAAGGAATCAAATTATGCCATTGCATCTTTGAAGTATCTTGAAATTCGTCAATTAGAATATGCTTAAATTTTTCTCCAATGCGTTCAAAAATATAGGGAACAGGCTCATTTTCAACGATTTTATTGATTTTTTCATTGAATTCACTTAAATAAACATGATTTTTCTTTTCCTTTAAATATTCAATTTGAGCAGCAATTTCTTCCAAAAACATCATCTGAAAAATAAAACGTCGCATCATTCGGCTATACGCATATTTTTCTTGGTGTTCTGTTTTTAAGGCTTCAATCTTTAAAACCATTTCGGCTATACGAGGCGAAAGTTCTTTTATGGCTTCCAAACTTGAGCCTTTTGTCGATTGTGCAGCCCATTTATTGAGTTTTAATCCATCATTTGCTATGTATGAATTGAGAGGTTTGTGGTCGTTCCAATCTTTTTTTACTTTTTCTTCGTCTTTGGCGTAAGTCAAAACATAATTATAAATTCCTTTTGTAGAATAATGAAAATCTTTAGCCGTTAATCCATTTTCTTCAAAAGCACTCAATAAAATTCGCCCAAAATCTCCTGCTTGTGGAATTACCTCATTTTCTACCTTTTCTATATAAGAAAGATAATCAGCTTTTACCATTTTGAGTTGCGTTTGGGTAAGAGCTTTTATTTTTTCTACCGAATGTTTTTTTGCTTCTTCAAAAATTATTTTACCAAAATCTAAAAGTCCTCTATCTACATTCCAATTTTTTTCGTCGTGTGTTTCTTTCAAGACAAATTCTTTCATGACTTCGCTCAAATGATTGTCGCCACGTTCTCCAATTTTGTAATACATTCGGCTAACGGCTTCCTCTAAGGCTTCCTCAATATCCATTTGAATCTCAAAATTGGGGGGTAAATCCAAATCTTTGGTAAAGGCTTGAACAATTCTTTTTGAAAATGAATCAATCGTACTGACTGCAAAATCGGAATAATGATGCAAAATAGTTTGGTGCAATGCCTTCGAACGCTTTACAATTTCCTCTTTTGTAATTTCTATTTGTGGATATTCCTCTTTTAATTCCTTCAAAATATCATGAAACATAGAATCTTTTTCTGCCGTTTCCAAGACCGAAAAAGCATCTAATTTGCTCACAATACGCTGTTTCATTTCCTTTGCTGCATCGTTTGTAAAAGTTACTGCCAAAATATGACGGTAATAATGCACATCAAATTTGCCCAAAAGGTCAGGATTTGGACTTGCTAAAGCAATTTTGATATATTCTTTGGTAAGCGTATATGTCTTGCCAGAACCTGCTGAAGAACGATAGATGGAAAAAAGCATGGATTTCAATTACGAATTAAAAATTAGGAATTACGAATTTAAATTTACGTTATTTTTTAGCATTTTGCTAATTGTATAGACTGTTTTTTGTGGTTGTTTTTTCTATATTTGGATTGTAAATGTTAGTCGCCATTTAAAAAAGCAAAATCATATAAAATGAAAAAGTTAATTATTTTAGCATTCGTAGCAATTTTGGGATTTCAAAGCTGTAATTTTGGAACTACAGGAGTTTGGAAAGATGAGAATATTGAACAGAGCTTAAAGAATGAAATCCAAGAGTTAGATAAAAAAGTTTTGGAAGCTGTTACAACTGGAAATATTAAACTTCTCAAGTCAATGATGTCTGATATACTTTTAGAAAAAGTTAAAGATAGCATTGACCAATTAATTGACAAAACGAGTAACTTAATCATAACAACCGATTACAAAATTCTAAACCAGTTTCAGACAAGAAATTCAACTACAGGACTTGGTAATACAGTATTATCAGGTATGAGTGGGTTAAACGACTACATAATCCACTATAAAGCCCTGAATAAGGAAATGTTTATTTCTGTTCTAATTGTGAAAGGTCAAGTTGATGACTTTACTCTAACCAATATTTATGGCAAGTATTCAGATGGGTGGAAACTAAATATTCTTCAATTTGGTCAGTATAATGCCAATGGTAAAACTGCTCCTGAATTATACGCTAAAGCTAAAGAAAACTATCAAAATGGTTATCTAACAGATGCTGCAATTAATATGTTTCTAAGTTCTGAAGTTGCAAATCCAGCAAATAAGTTTTGGAAATACCAAAATGAAGACGAAATGAGAGAATTTTATGAAGAAGTAATGCCAGAAATAAAATCTAAATATAAGTTTCCTATAATTCTTGAAGCAATTGAATCAAAACCTCAAATTCTTAATGTTGCTCCTCAAATAACAACAGAAGGATACTTCCCTTTAGTTGAGTATTTAACAAAATTAGATTTAAAAGATACAACAAGAACAAAAGAAGAATATGAAAAAGTCCATTCTGAGGTAATTAAAGTATTCAATGGGATTGAAAGGGAAAAGAAATACATTTTTTATAAGGCTTATAATGAAATTCCAAATGGAAAAACATCAGTCCCAACTTATGGCTTTGTGAAAAAGTTAAAATAAAAATGGTAGTTTATATCAGTTGGTCTAAGTAATAAGTAAATAATTAATTCACTCAATATTCCTCTGCAAAATAAGCTCTAAACTATCCAAATTTAAGCTACAAAGATTTCCAAGTTGCTTATAATCTAAAACTTTGTGAGGTTTTGTATATTGTAATCATTGTCTAAGATTTCAATAGAAGTTGGTTTTAGGTCTTTCTTAACTAAAAAAAATCCTAACTAGAATATTCTATTTAGGATTTTTTTGGTTTATATTATTGACTGCATAAAAATAAAAAAATTATTTATCTCCTCTTTTACCTTTTACGGCCTTGGTAGCAGCTTTTGTAGTTGGTTTTTGAGTTTTTGCAGATGGTTTATCTGTTTTTGTAGCTGCTGTTTTCTTTGGCTTTGCTTCTTTTTTAGTAGCTACTTTTTTTGGTTTTTCTTCTGTTTCTGAAGTTTCAGCTTCTACTTTCTCTTTTTTTGATTTTGCTTTTGGAGCTTCTGTAGGTTCTTCTGATTTTGTTTCACTTACTGGAGTTTCTTCTTCTTCGTCCTCTTCTTTTTGAGCAGGGTCTATTAGTTCGGGAGCATGTTGAGCCAAAATATCATACCACATTACCAATTTTTTAATATCAGAAGTATAAACACGGTCTTTATCCCATTCTGGTAAAACATCATTTAAAAGACCTTTTAGAGCAGTATTATCCGATGTCTTGACATCTAATTTGAGTGCATATTTTTCATACATTTTATGAAAAACGTCTTGTAAAGGAACAGAACCCTCTTCAGTAGTCGTATAAATAGAAATTTCTTTTAGAATAGAAATACGATGGCTTGCATCTGCCATAATTTTGGAGCGACCTCCTCCAATAGCTTCAATAATTACTCCGTTGCGAGTAGGTTTAAGAATTTGATAAAGTCCTGGTTTGCCCGAAATAACGGCTACTTCTTTGAGTTTCATAGATACTATATAGAGTTAATGATTAGTTTTTTGAGAGAATTTAATATCAATTTTGATAAAAAAACGGTTTATGTAATTAAACGCAATTTGTATGACAAAATTGAAATTTAGTGTGTTTTTATTTAGGAAGGCGAAAGCCTATACTACATTTTTGTAATTACAATAAATGCAAGGACGCAAAAATAGTAAAAATAAAATAGAATTTTAATT
>DAIUBX010000334.1:0-4416 GCA_036846465.1 Bernardetia sp. | reverse complement strand
CAGTCGCTCATACGGCTGTTTGTATGTTAAGTATTCAAAGACAAAAAAGGATACTAGAAGATATTTTTGATGAAGTATTCAATGAAATCTTTAACTCATACAATAATTTTTTGAACTGAACTTGTTAGATATAAAAATCTATAAAATATTGGCATTTTGTGCTGAATAAAATTTATTTACTTTTTTCAGTTTTAGGAATTTCGCAAGTATAAAAATTGACAAAATTTTATTTTGCAATTCGC
This sequence comes from Bernardetia sp., assembly GCA_036846465.1. GTDB lineage: Bacteria > Bacteroidota > Bacteroidia > Cytophagales > Bernardetiaceae > Bernardetia. The sequence goes on along the minus strand of DAIUBX010000334.1, from coordinate 4,174 downwards.
ATTTTCTTGATTTAGCCCACAACTTAATTCGTGGACTAAGTCAAGAAAACCAAATTTTATTTTTTGATAAAAACAATTTGCGAAAGTCCTATCTAGGTGGTGTAATAAAAATAATTGAGGAAAGGAAAAAATATCTAAACTTTATCTAAGTGTTTTTCGTACACTAAGATAATTTTACTATATTGCATCATTATCGTAGTAAATAGCTTCTAAGCTATTTTATCAAATTTATCCAACCCCCTTTTTTATGAAAATCACTAGAAATTTATACAGCAGTAATCTTACTTTACTGACCGATTTGTACCAACTCACAATGGCGTATGGCTATTGGAAAGCTGGAATGACAGAGCGAGAAGCCGTTTTTAATTTATTTTTCCGTCGCAATCCTTTCAAAGGTGGCTATGCTATTGCGTGTGGATTGAGTTATGTCATTGATTTTTTGGAAAACTTCAATATTTCTGATGAAGATGTAGCCTACCTTTCCACGCTAAAAGGAAATGACGACAAAGCACTTTTTGACCCCAAATTTTTAGAGTATTTACAGCAACTGGAATTTACTTGTGATGTAGATGCCGTAGAAGAGGGTTCAGTAGTTTTTCCACAAGAGCCACTCATTCGTATCAAAGGTTCACTGATTCAATGCCAAATTTTGGAAACTTTGCTTTTGAATATGGTAAATTTTCAATCGCTTATTGCTACTAAATCTTCACGTATTTGTTTGGCAGCGCAAGGGCAAGAGGTTTTGGAGTTTGGTCTTCGAAGAGCGCAAGGAATTGATGGAGGTTTGGCTGCTAGTCGTGCTGCGTATATTGGTGGTTGTGCTGCTACTTCAAATGTTTTGGCAGGGAAACTTTTCGGTATTCCTCTGAAAGGAACACACGCTCACAGTTGGGTAATGTCTTTCGAATCTGAAATTGAAGCCTTCGAAACATATTCCGAAGCCTTGCCAAATAATTGTGTTTTTTTGGTGGATACGTATGATACTATTCAAGGTGTAAAACACGCCATTACGGTAGGAAATAAACTCAAAGAAAAAGGATATAAATTTGCAGGAATTCGTTTGGATTCTGGCGACCTTGCTTATTTGAGTACAAAAGCTAGAGAATTATTAGATGCAGCAGGTTTTACAGAAACGTCTATTGTAGCAAGTAATGATTTGGACGAACATATTATTAGCAGTTTGAAAGAGCAAGATGCCAAAATTAATGTTTGGGGAGTCGGTACAAAAATGGTTACAGCCTACGACCAACCAGCACTCGGAGGTGTTTACAAACTCTCAGCCATTAGAAATAAAGATAATACAGCTTGGGATTACAAAGTAAAATTATCAGAACAAGCCATCAAAATTTCTACACCAGGGATTCAACAAATTCGTCGTTTTTATTTTAATGGAGAAGCGATTGGCGATGCTATTTTTGATGAAGAAAACAAACCAAATGCAGATAATTGGACAATCGTCGATCCAATGGATATGACTCGTCGTAAAAAAATGACAAGCAAAGAAGGAGAATACAAAGACCTTTTGAAGCCTATTTTTAGAAATGGAAAGTGTCTTTATCAAAGTCCTGACCTTCAAACAATCCAAGCTAAAGTACAAGATGAACTCAAAACACTTCACAGAAGTATCAAACGTTTTACAAATCCTCACTCGTATCCTGTTGGACTTGAAAAAGCATTGTACGACTTGAAAACCGACCTCATCTTGAAATTGAGAGAAGTAGAGTAATGAAATTGTGAAAGATGAATTGTGAATGATGAATGAAATTTCAATAAGGAAGTAGAATTGTATTCATTCACAATTCACAATTTATAATTCATCATTCAAAGAAGTAATTCTTCAATTCACTCATTGAGTCTATATTAAAGTGGGTAGTAATGTATGCAAATATTCCTGCCCACAAAATAGCACTCCAAAGCATGTGAAAGAAAATGCGTTGTTTTTTTTCGCCAAAAGAAACAGCTATGAGTGTTCCTCCAACAGGTGAAAAAAACAAAGGAGTCATAAAAGCAACTCCAATAATTCCGTATTTGCGCCATATTTTCACCATTTTACGACTACGTTTTGAAAAAACTTTTCGTTTTCTAGGAAATGCTTTAAAAAACCAGTTTCTGATTGCAAGTCCAAAAAATGTAAAAATTATTACACTTGTCATCATTCCCAAAACGGTAACTACCCACGTTTCTACATACGAAAAACCACGCACAGCACCACCTACACAGCCAAAAATGAATTTGAACATGCTCATTGAAAAAACCACTAAGTAATCTATAAAACGTTGCATTTGAGGGCAAGTAAAGAAAGTAAAAACTCTAAGTTCTATAAAAAAAATGGTTTTTGAGTGTATTATTAGATAAAGAATTGATATTTTACGCTCTACAACGATATTTTGGAAATAATAATCAAAAGCGATTTTGTAATAATTGGTTAAATTGCGCTACTTATTTTAAAATATTTCAATTCATTTATTTTCAATTTAAAAAACATGTTAAAAACTACTATTTCCAAAATTGCTTGTTCAATTTTGTTTTTATTCATTTTTTCCCCTTTTGCTCAAGCGCAACAAAAGGCACAAAAACAGGACAGTCTGCTGACTAATTATCTAAAATATATAGATGAAGCAGATATGAAAAAACACCTTTCTGTTTTGGCTTCCGACGAATACGAAGGAAGAGAAACAGGCGAAAAAGGACAAAAAATGGCTGCTGAATATCTAGCTAATCGTTTTAGAGAACTAGGTCTTGTTGAGCCAGTTGTTAATGGAGATGAGACTTCTTATTTTCAAAAATTCGAACTCAATAAAACTTCTTTGGCAGAGTTTGGTATCGAAACAACGACAGGAAAAATCGAATTATCTAAAAATGAAATCATTGTTTTAAATTCTTTTCAAGATGATAAGAAGAATGAAGAAAATGATATTGTTTTTGCTGGTTATGGATTAGAAGACGAAGACAAAAATGGGTATTCTTCTTACAAATCTATTGATGTAAAAGGTAAAATTGCCATAATCATCATGGGAACACCTAAAGGAAAAGAAAGTCTAATCCCAAATGAAGAAGCTAGGAAATCAGTGTATTTACAAATGGGTTTTAAAAGTAAATTGGCAAAAGAAAATGGTGCAAAAGGCGTTATTTTTGTAACTTCGAAAGCAGATTATACTCTTTTTGATGACATGTATGGACATTATTTTAAAGACCCAAAGTGGAGTGTCCCTTCTGAAAAGAAAGAAGACAAACCAGATTTTTTGATGGCTCTTTCTACAAATGATAAATTGCCCACTCTTTTAGGTTACTCTGATAAACAATGGGCTAAAGTATTCAAAAAATGGAATAAGAAAAATGAAAATATTTTGGAATCCAAAGCTAAGGTTTCTTCTGAAATGAAAATTGAAAAAGTCGAAACCGAGAATGTTTTGGGTTATTTAGAAGGAACAGATAAAAAAGACGAACTCATTGTACTTACTGCACACTATGACCACATCGGAATTATTGATGGAAAAATCTATAATGGTGCAGATGACGACGGCTCTGGAACAACAGCTATTTTAGAATTAGCAGAAGCCTTTGCACTTGCCAAAAAAGAAGGACATGCCCCACGAAGAAGTATTTTGTTTATGCTTGTTACAGGCGAAGAAAAAGGACTTTTGGGTTCTAGTTATTACTCTGAAAACCCTATTTTTCCTCTCAAAAATACGGTTACAAACCTTAATATTGATATGATTGGAAGAATGGATAAAGACCATAATGAAGACCCAAATTATGTTTATATCATCGGTTCGACAATGCTTTCAACAGAATTACACAATCTTAGCGAAGCAACGGCTAAAATGTATGCACCAAATGTAAAACTAGATTATACCTACAACGACAAAGACGACCCAAATCGTTTTTATTACCGTTCAGACCATTATAATTTTGCAAAACATGACATTCCAGTAATTTTTTATTTTAATGGAGTTCATGACGATTACCACCAACATACCGACGAAGTAGATAAAATTCACTTTGGTAAAATGCAAGAAATCACTCGCTTGGTTTTTGCAACTGCTTGGAATATTGTCAATAGAGAAGAACGAATCAAAAATGATAAATAATTGATTTTTAAGAGTTAGTGCATACTACTTAGGTTAATCTCACCAAATTTTGAATGTTTGCAGTATTTTTAAAAGATATTCAT
>DAIUBX010000333.1:0-4416 GCA_036846465.1 Bernardetia sp. | reverse complement strand
AGACATTATACAAAAAGTGAGGGTTCATTTGTGAACGCAACGCCGTCATTTGAGAAATTAATAGACGTTCTTTGAGTTGTTGTTTTTTCTGAATGCGTTTTTTGATGAGTTGTAGGCTTACCCAAATCAAACTCAAAATCAGTAGAAATTCTATCAAAAAAGCCCACCAAGTAAGCCAAAAAGGTTTTCGGATTTCAAAATTAAACGTTTGTAGCTCTGAAAATGTATCAGTAGATAAATCTATTAAACGCAATTCTAGTTGATAATTTCCATGTTCTAGGGCTTCAAAATTGAAATTGGTAGAACCTAAAGAAAGTTTTTTCCATTCTGATAAAATATCATTTCGTAATAAACGATACTCAAATCGAAAGGATTTACTGATAAATAAGAGAGGTTGTAATTCTATTTCTAATTGATTTTGGTTGTGGCTAGCACTTATTTTTTTACCAACAAACAAAGTAGAATCAGCTAAACTAATTTTATCTACCCAAAATTTAGGTAAAGTGCCTGTTTTTTTTGAAATAGATTTATCAAAAAATGCAATTCCATTGGGTACGCAAAGCCAAAATAAACTATCCGACACCGTAAAGGAAGAAATATAGGTAAAACCAAGTTGGTCTAGTTCTTTTACTTGACTGACTGCATAATTTTTTATATTTACTTTCCAAATTTGAGATTCTATCAAAGCAAAAATAGCATTTTCTTCAGTATCAAATTGTCTAAAACCTTGGTTAGGTAATCCATCTTTGGTAGTAATATGGTTAATTAAAACAGTATCTTGAAAGACATATAAACCGTTGTTGGTTGTACCTATCCAAATTTTACCTTCCTTGTCTTGTATTATTTTTGCTCCTGTAATTGGCTTTTTTTGATTGTCTAAAAGTTCTTTTTTGTTTCCTAGTGTATCATAGACAAGCAAATTATCGACTGTCGTTACCCAAATTCGGTCGTGAAGTGTATCATAAAAAACAGCTTTTGCTCTATAACTATCTAATGTAGCAATTTGTATATTTTCTTTTGAGGTAATTTCTGAAAGAGGAAAATTTTTGTAAAAAGACGGAGCTTTTGTAAAAGAAAAATTAGTCGTTACTACTGTCCGATACGCAGCTCCAAACAAATAACCAGAAGGTGAAAAAGCCATCGAACGAGTGTACCAATAATCAAAAATAGGGTCTTTTTTTCCTTCTTTAAAAACACCAAAACTACTGTAAATCAAGTTATTGTATGGGTTTGTGGCAATAAATTCGGGCTGAATAATCATATCGGTTTGATAAAAACCTGTAAATTTTTTGTCTTTGATTTGGTAGGTAAATAATTCTCCTTTCGGATTGGCAGCCAAAATTTTTCCTTTGTGATGAGTGATTTTTGAAAAGGGTTCTTTGTTGGGAATATCTAGTAACTTTGCGTCTAAAGAGGGCATACAAATCAATCCTTCATCTAATGTAGAAATCCAATAATTTCCTTGATAATCACTACAAATATCAGATATACGCATGGTAGAAAAAAACTGTTGTGCTTCGTAGTTTTGATTAAGCAGCCAAATTCCACTATTGGTACAAATCCAAAAATTACCTTTTTCGGCTACAATGGCATTGGTATATGTTCCTAAAATCCAATTTTTGATAGGAAATGATTGATAACTACTTTGCTCAAATTGATAAAAAATACCTTTGCTCTGTTGGTGTCCGATAGCTACCACTTTATCCAAAGCCGAAAAGCGTAAAATTCTTTCGGCATCTTCATGTAAAGTAATGGTTTTGACTTTTTTTCCATCAAAAAAATAAACGAGTTGAGATTCTTCGGTTGCCCACCAAATTTTATTTTGATGAATAAAAAGGGTTTCGAAGGCTTTACCTTTTGGGGCATCGTATTGAAATACAATTTTTTTAGTTTTTGTATCAATAGCAACAATTTTTTGGGGCATACAGAGCCACAACGTATCATTGAGAAATGAAAACTTGACAAACAAAGGAGGCAGTTTGATAATCGATTGCACATCAAAAACATACAAAGAATCGGTAGAATATGGTTTTTTGCTATAAAAAAGTTGATTAGAAAAATTACGACACCAAATCGTTCCCTCTTCCGAAATATGAATATCTGTAACACTATTTGTCAATGGATTTTCTAAATGAATTTTCTTAAAATCTGTTCCATTGTAAGTAAAAATCCCTCTGTCAGTCGCTAAATACAAAAAACCACTTTCTTTATCTGAACACAAATCATAAATGGTTTTGCTAGGCAATCCTTCATCTAGCGTAATTCGCTTCGAATAAAAAGATTGTGCCAACGAACTTGTATAAAGCCCTGCAAAAAAAACAATCCATAAGAAAGAAATAAATTGATAGTGTTTCATGACTAAAGATTTTGGTGATAATTGGCAAATTAATTATTCCATTAAAAATAAAATCATTTTTTTAGTGAAACTAGCTTTTGAGTTAGTAAAATAGGGATTTGAAGAAATGAAGAAATAAATGCCCTGTATTCTAAGATTTTTCGAAAAACAAATTTTTGCCTTCACTAAGAAAAACAAGAGTTTCACTAGCCAAAACTGGGATTTCACTAAACTCTAAAATCTCTTAACAAAATTCATACGTAATTGCATCAAAATTTAAGGGCAAAAAAGATACTTGCCCATAAAAAAGTCAATTTATTTTAATCGAATTAATTTAATCAATAGCTTTTATGAAAATTACGTGGAATTATTGTGTTAGTCTAGCCTTGCTAGTTGGTTTTTTAGTTTGTTCTAACACTTCTCAAGCTCAAATAGGTACGCTTATCGGTTCAGGCTTACTCAAAAAGAAAGACAAAAACAAAAAAGGAGAAGAAGGCGACGCTGCCGATGACAAAAAGAAAGACAAAAAAGCAAGTAATAAAAGTGTTTCTGAACAAATAGAAGGCATACTCAACTTTCAATTTGACGCTTCTACACCTGTTTTGAATGAAGACTGGAACAAAGGCGAAGAAATTATTGATGCAGGAAAAATGTCTGGCGAGTATTATATATGGTTTCCCATGACCAATCGCTTAGAAAAAGTCTTTGTTCGTTGGAACGACTACACCTACGACAACCCAAGCAAAAACTTTCAAGGAAAAGATTTAGTACTTTCTATCTGGACAAAAGAAACCACAGAAAAAAACGATTCTTATATCATTCGTGATTTCTTGCCTTTTGAAAATTCTATGCTTTCCACAGAAGGGATATTGTACGGAGGAAGAGATAGGAAATATGTAAATGCGTATGGTTTTCAATTTCTTGCTATTGATAAAACTTTTTTTGTAGGAAACCTTCCTTATGCCGAAAGTGGTCAGGGATGGAGGTATGTTTATTGGAATTATGATACAAATAAATACAAATCAGATAATAGCTGGAATGGCGAAACTGGACAACATGCTAATTCTTTCGTAACAGAAGAAAAACACTCACTTTATTTCTTAGCTCGTGATAAAAAACAATTTGAAGGCTTGACTTGGGAGAAAGTAAAAGCCATTATCGATGAAAAATACGAACCCAAAAGTTTTGGAGCTGCAAAAAAAATAGCTATGAACGCACAGCGTGAAAAACCTGCCCCAAGCACAACCAACGAACTCTACAAAAACAAAGCGTGGTATGAAATGGCAAAAAAAGGAGTTCAGCAAGGTCTAGCATCTGGAAAAACAGTTCTTTTTGGCTATGCTTCTGACAAAGGCTGGAAACAAGTAACGGGCATTTTGGCAAACAAACAACAATATGCATCGTATTGGATGGTCGTGGAAAATTCGCCAGAACAGATGCAAAAACATGGCATTCCTCAATATATGCTCGTAGAGGCAGTCATCAATCGTAATCTTGAAGGCTCTAACTATGGTACACCTTTCTACAAAACCTATTATTCTTATGGCTACTATCTAGGTAAAGAAGATGTCGATAAATTGAAAGCTTCGGCTGTGAAGTAGTAATTTATTTCAAAAACTATTCATTTCAAATCTTTGCCGTTGTCGGTGTCTCACCGACGACCAAAACCCAAATCAAACTATGAAACCAACATTCATTCAATTACTTAGCCTTACACTACTTATAGGCTTCCTATCTTACACAACTCCTTCACAAGCACAAGTAGGAACGCTTATCGGTGCTGGTGCAGGTCTGCTCAAAAAGAAAGACAAAAACAAAAAAGGAGAAGAAGGCGACGCTGCCGATGACAAAAAGAAAGACAAAAAAGCTAGTAAAAAGTCGTATGCCGAACGCATCGACGATTTGCTCAACTTCCAGTTTGACCCTGCTACTACTGTCGTGAACGAAGACTGGAGCAAAGGCGAAGAAATTAAAGACGCTGTCAAACTTTCTGGCGATTATTATATGTGGTTTCCACTTACCGATAAGCTAGAAAAAGTCTTTGTGCGTTGGAACGATTATACCTACAAAAGTGAATCTAA
>DAIUBX010000332.1:0-4421 GCA_036846465.1 Bernardetia sp. | reverse complement strand
TACGGATTCAAAAGCTGTGCATAGCCTGTGTCAAAATATAATTTTGGATAAATAGCAACAGGGATTTTTGAAAACTGAGAAGGCATTTTGTCTAGCCTAAATGTATTTTCAAAGAGTTTGAAACGGAGGGTGTTTTTTAAAATAAAATGCTGTTCACTTTCACTTACATTATACTCAAAACCACGAATTACATCACGTCCGTAGCCAATTCCACGCAAATTTGAATAAGGTGTATTTTGAGCAAAAGTGAGTTTCATATTAGCCGAAGACTGAAAAAATAGCCTTTTAGAAAGAGGAATAAACTTAGCAAATTCAGTACGAGCTGTAAATAAACTAAACTCATTTTTATTAATTCCTAAGCCTTGCTGCTGAACAGAAAATAAAAAATAATAGCCTTTCAGAGGATAATTGGCTCTATCTCTCAAATCTCTAAAAAAATTATATTCTAGTTCGACAAAACGCTGATTTGTTTTTCCTTCTCCAAAAAAATTTCCATTTAGTTGGGCAACTGTATCAGCAATCGTCTGATTTTTGTAACCCACAAAAAAAGTATGACGGTCATAAAAACGACTACGAGCCGTCAAAGAAAGACCACTATAAAACCTAGAACTAAGTATTTCTCTATCAGCAGTTTCTACAAAACGCAGTGTATCACGGTCTGTAATATAGCCTACATTTGTGTTCTCAGCATAACCAATGGAAATATTAAGTCCTAAAGTTTGTGCTTTATTGATATAGGGAACAGAGTATCGAAGGTCATATTTATTTGTAAAACCTGTTTGTAAAAGTAATGATAATTCTTCCTTACGCCCTCTAAAATTATTATGTTTTACTCTAATTCCATACTCTAAACGTCTCAAATCTCTACCTTGTTGATTCCACCAAACATTAAAGTTTCGGTCTGCAAGTTCTATCAAAGGAATAGGATAAACATACCATTGTTCAGTTAAGCTAATAATAATATCTAATTCTCCTTTTGTAAATTCTTCGTAATAAATATCTACTGTAACAAAAAGACGAGTATTAAATATCTTATTAGATTCTTGCTCTAAAACAGTTTCTATGTCTTTTCTATGGATTCTATAACCTTCATATATAGCAAGTTCTCGCAAAATAATTCTGTCTTTTGTCTTTTTATGGCATTCTAAGTGAATATTAGAAATGGTTACGCTATCACTAGAAAAATAAGTTGTTTCTTCATTGGGGGCATTATTGGAGTTTTTTGAAGTATTGATTTTTCTACCTTCTTTTCTTACTTTATTTGATTGATTTTCTATTTGTTCTTTTGTTTTGTCTTGTGCTTTTGCTTCAAAACTAATTCCTACAAAAGTTATTAGTAATAGAAATAAAGAAAGTATGTATTTAATTGAGTATGGAATCATTTATTAATATTCTTTTAGTTCTCTTTGGAAGTATCTTCTTAGTATAACAGCAAATGTATTATACTACAAATTTATCTATTTTTTATTATAATGACCCTACAAGATGGTATTTTGGTTGCAAAAAATCTAAACCTTATTTCATATTTTTCGTTAAATAGGATTTTTTAATAAAAAATAGCGCAAAAAAAATCCTATTCTACTAAAACTTACTTTGGGTTTAGTTAGAATAGGAATTTTGGTGGTGTTGTAAAAAGTATGATGAATGTATTTGCCATTGTCAGTGTCTTACCGACGATAACTTACCACCTCATAAAATTATTAATCAATATCATACTTTGTGTAACATCACTGGAATTTTTAATCTGTATCAGAAATAACAAAATGCCAAAAAATTAATTTTGTATTGTGGTTGTATCTGTAGTTGTTTCTGTTGTAGTAGTTGTTTCTACTGTTTTTACTTCTGTTGTGGTAACATAGCTAGGTTTTGTGCTTCCAGCTTCTCTAGGCGTATACATTTTATCATAAACGGCCTTCGAAAGAGCAGTAGCATTTTCTGGATCATCATATTTGTTAGGAAGTTGAGCAGGTTCTGCTTCTCTACTTGTACCATAAATGCGCTCACTCTCTAAATTTTTCCCTTTGTTTGGTGCAGGTTGATTGTGTTCTCCACAAGCAGTAAAGAAAACCAAAAGTGCTGCAAAAGCTAAAATTGTTCTGAATTGTTTCAACATATTTCTGTATTTTTTTCTGTATTTTTTAATACGGATTAATTGTTAGTTATTAATGTAATTACTACTCTACTACAATTTGTGTAAAAGATAGTTTTTCAATAGTCCAAAATTACGCACCAAAACCCAAACTTAAAAATAAGAATTGCCTTTTATTTCAAAAAATAAAGAAAATTGATTGTCTAAAAGTTTTGTTAGAGTAGTCTAGCTTTATATATTTGTACTGTCAAATATTTAAAACAGAATAATCAAACTCATAATTATCTTATTTTTATGCGAATACAAACTTTACTTTTTACAGCATTTTTGGTGCTTATTTCTTTTTTTGCACACTCTCAAAAAATATCTCCAAATATTTCTCAAAACCAATCGCAGGGACAAATAAAAGGAAAAATAACCTTAGAAGGCTCAACTATCGGTTTTGCAACCATTCAGATAAAAGAAAAAATTAATAGTAATAATGAGGATAAAATCATCGGAACGACAACTGACAAAAATGGAAATTATGAATTGAAACAAATTCCCTTCGGAACTTTCACGCTTTTAGCTTCTTATTTAGGATTTGAAACGCAAAGTAAAATCATTGTTTTAAGTGAATCAAATCCAGTTTTTGAAGTTAATTTTGATTTGAAAGAATCTATTTCAGAATTGAATCAAATTGTAGTTACGGCAACACGAACCGAAAAAAAACAGACTGATGCTGCCGTTATGGTTGATATTATCGATAGCAAGACTTTGATAAATACACAGTCTTGTAATTTGTCAGAAGGATTAAAATTTCAAGCTGGTTTGAGAGTAGAAACAGACTGCCAAACTTGTAATTATACGCAGCTTCGTATGAATGGTTTGGCTGGTGGATATTCGCAGATTTTGATAAATGGAAGACCTACTTTTAGTCCGTTGATGGGACTGTATGGAATGGAACAATTGCCTGTAAATATGATTGAACGCATTGAAATTGTGCGTGGTGGTGGTTCGGTTTTGTATGGTTCTAGTGCCATTGGTGGCGTTGTGAATGTAATTACGAAGATTCCGAAAGAAAATAATTACAATCTAGCTTATACTTTTCAAAATATAAACGGACAATCCAACGACAATATTATTACAGGAAATGCAACCGTTTTGACGGAGAAAGGCAATGCAGGAGTTTCTTTTTTTATCAATAATAGAAAGCGAGATTTTTACGACCACAACGGAGATAATTTTTCAGAATTACCAAAACTAGAGAATAATTCTTTTGGTGCAAATCTATTTTTTCGTCCTACGGATAATCAAAAATTAGAAGTCAGTTTTAGTAGTATAAATGAATATCGTTTTGGAGGAGAAATGACAAATAAACCTGCTCATTTAGCACTACAATCCGAAGAACGAACACACAACGTTTTGGTATCAAATATCGATTATCAAATCAATTTTAATGGTGGAAATTCGTCATTTATTGCTTATTTGGCAACTCAAAATACAGATAGAAAACATTATACAGGAATTATTCCAGACCAAAATAATGAAGACGAGGCAGAAGCCTATCAAAATCATTTAGAAAACCCACCTTACGGAACTTCTAAAAATACAACCTATCAAGCTGGTTTACAATTTAATCATAATCTTGATTTTTTAGGTAGAGATAATATTCTTACTTTCGGTTCTGAATATGTAACTGATGATGTTTTGGATGTAATTGATTCGTATAATTATAAAATTGACCAAGTAACACAAAATTTAGGAGTTTTTCTACAAAGTGATTGGCAAATTACAAACAAACTCAATTTACTTTCAGGCGTTCGAATGGACAAACATAATTTTGTTGAGAACCCTATTTTCAGTCCTCGTTTATCTTTTTTGTATAAAATAAAACCACAAATGCAGTTTCGTGCTACTTGGAGTACAGGTTTTCGTGCGCCACAGGCTTTTGATGCCGATATGCACCTTGCTTTTGCAGGAGGAGGAATTTCAAGGATTCGTCTTGCTGATAATCTAAAACAAGAGCGTTCGAATAGCTTTAGCACGTCTTTGAATTATGATAAATCCACAGAAAAATTGATTGCTGGTTTTACAGTCGAAGGATTTTATACGCATCTTCAAAACGCTTTTTATTTATCGCCAAATGGAGAGGATAATTTTGGACAAAAATTTGAAAAACGAAATGGAGATGGCGCAACCGTTCAAGGAATTACGCTAGAAACACGAGCAAATTACAACAAAAAAGCACAATTAGAAATCGGTTTTACACTTCAAAATAGTCTTTTTGATGAGCCAGTAGAAAATATTGAAGGCTTAGAATCAAAAAGAGAATTTTTGAGAACGCCAAATG
>DAIUBX010000331.1:1864-4423 GCA_036846465.1 Bernardetia sp. | reverse complement strand
CCACAACAAGTATAAACTCATTCAAAAAAAGAACTTAGGGAATATCAAAAAAAATAATTATTTTTAGTCTATTATTTTTTTAGATTCTATTTTTTAAACTTCTCTTTTTAAGTATGCGTACATTTATTTTAATATCTCTTTTATCACTATTGATAAGTCTGTCTAGCAATTCAAACGCTCATTCTTTAGAGTATTCAGTTGAATTTTCTTCTGAAGAATCTTCTAGCAAAACTATTACTACCAAAAAAAGTAGTTCTAGTGTTATTCCTAAAAAAAGCATAGAACAAGCAAAGCAAAAAACAAAAAAAGAGAGTAGGGAAGAAAAAAAAGAACAGAAAAAAATAAGCAAACAACAGCGTAAAGAATTTAAAAAAACGCTTTGGAAAACTATCAAAGAACAGCAAAAAATAAATAAAGAAAACAGAAAAAATGGAACTAAAGAACCTAGAAAAAAAATACATTGGGCTGCTTATGTAGCTTTTTTTGGTGCTTTACTTGCCCTTGGTATTTTTGTGGCAGCGATTGCAATAGGCTCAATGTATGCCATTTTCAGTTATTTGTTACCGTTTGCTCTTTTGCTGTTGCCTGTCTCAATAATTAGTGGAATTATTGGTGTAAGCGTTGCAATGAATGACAATAATGAAAAATTTGATAAAACATATACACTTGTACTCGCTCTAGTCGGAGGACTTCTTTCTTTTCTGACATTACTTTTTATTATTATGCTTATTTTAGCTCTTTCTGCTGCCTTTTAGAATTATATTTTATTAAAAAAATAACTAACTAGCTAATTAATTTTACTACTATGTCAAAAGAATCATTGTACAAACAGCCTAATGTTGAGATTTCTCACGATACAACCAATTCAGCTATCTATATTTATTGGAAAGGGTTTGTCATGTTAGACGACTTTAAAAAAGCGATGCTAAAAGCACTAGATTTTTATCAAGAAAAACAAGCTCTTCATTGGATTATCGACCAAACAGAAAGACAAGCCGTACATCCAAAAGTAAATGAATGGGTGTTGGAAGAATTTTATCCAAAACTTTTAGAGGTGGCTCAGAAAGATGCAAAAATGGCTGTCATTGTTCCTAAAGATGTCTTTGGTCGTTTTAGTATGAAAAGTCAAACCGACAGTCTAACTAAAAAATATGAAGAAATGATTCCCTATCAGTATTTTCAGTCTTTATCTGAAGCTGTGAAATGGCTTTCTTAATTTGAGTTTATATGGGTTTTTTTAATTTTCATAGAAAAAATAAAACAATTTGAAGATAGCTTGGTTCATAGTAGGTAAATCAAGCTATTTTTTTTGTCCTTGATTTATTTTTTAACCTATATTTTTTAATCTCAATTCAATTTTTATGAAAACGAACAAAATTTTAATGTTCCTTGCCCTTTCTTTTATAGCTTTTTCTTTCTCTTCTTGTGATAAAGATGATGTAGTTAATTACGCTGACGATTTGCCAGGTACGTATGAAAGCATTTCAGGTGATGTAAATGTAGAAGGTGCTATCAATGTAATTACGATATCAAGTAAAGGCGATAGTGAAGCCCTTACAAAAACGTTTATCGTAAAAATTACAGATAAAGATACAGAAACAACTGCTGGGATAGAAACTGTGCGTTACTCAACCAATAACAATGATGTTGATATTACTCGTATTGGTAACATAATTACGCTCAAGATCACAGGTGGAGAATATGTGCAAAATGCAACCAACATTTATATCGGAACAAAAAGAGTAGAATAATTAACTAAAATAATTTTCTTTCAATAAGAAATATAATTCTCAAAGTTCTTGCCCATACTACTAGACAAAAATATTATCTAGTAATTATTTTTATATAGGTCAGTCTCGTAGAGCAGACCGTTTATAACCTATTTAGTAAACGGTCTGCCCTTTGGGACTGACCTATTTGTGTTTTTCTAAAAAATGTCTAGTAGTATGGTTCTTGCCTTTGTTGGTGTCACCAACAAAAATAAAGTCTAGTAATTTCTCTAAAAAATGCTAGGCTTTTTTTGTGTTATTTTATTTTTCTGTTAAAAAAAAAGAAAAAAACATGTTTTTCTGATTTTCCTTTTCTTAGAAAAGAATTTGTTTGCAAATTGTATCAAAACCAAAATCAATTATAGATTCAAAACCTTAATCAAACTGACATGAAAAAACATTTCCTCACTTTACTTTCCTGTGCTTTGCTTTCAAATGCAGCTTTTTCACAAGATATCGAATTAGAATTTACGACAGCTCAAGACCGTATTAATTCTCAAAACAAAGTTAATTCATCAACTTCTTGGCTCAAAAACGTTCCCATAAAATCAATAGGACCAACCATTATGAGTGGAAGAGTTGTCGATATTGAAGTCAATCCAACTAATCCAACCGAGTTTTTGGCTGCCTTTGCTTCTGGTGGACTTTGGCATACTAACACAAACGGAACTTCTTTTACGCCTTTATTCCAAAATGAAAAAGTGATGTCTATTGGAGATATTGCTGTTTCGTGGGAAGATTCTACCATTTGGATAGGAACAGGCGAAAATAATTCTTCTCGTTCGTCCTA
>DAIUBX010000331.1:0-1854 GCA_036846465.1 Bernardetia sp. | reverse complement strand
GTCCTATTCTGGCGATGGAATGTACGTTTCCTATAACATGGGCAAAGATTGGGAACATAAAAGCGATATAGAAGGGAGTAAAGAAATGAGTGAAACTCAACATATTGGTAGAATAATTTTACATCCAACTGATAAAAATACACTTTGGGTAGCTGCACTTGGTCATTTATATTCCAAAAATAAAGAAAGAGGAATTTATAAAACAACAGACGGAGGCAAAACATGGAAAAAAACACTTTTTGTAGATGAAAACACAGGCGCAGTTGATTTAATTATTGACCCAACAAATCCAACTATTCTCTATGCTGCAACTTGGCAAAGACATAGAGCAGCTTGGGATTTTGAAGAATCTGGCGCAGGAAGTGGAATTTATCGCTCTGATGATGGTGGCGAAAACTGGACAAAACTCACTACAAAAGAAAGTGGTTTTCCTGTTTCAGAAGGTGTAGGAAGAATTGGTCTGACCATTTCAAAAGCAAATCCTGATTGGATTTATGCTTGTTTGGACAATCAAGATAGAAAACCTAAAGACGAAATCAAAAAAGATGACAAAAAACCAACATTGACTCAAGATGCTATCTTGGCAATGACTAAAGATCAATTTCTAAAAATTTCTGATGCAGAGATTACAGCCTATTTGAAAGAAAATCGTTTTCCAAAAAAATACGATGCTGCCTTTGTAAAAACCCAAATCAAAGAAGGAAAATTAGAACCAAAAGCATTAGTAGAATTTTTGGGAGATGCTAATTCTCGTCTGTTTGATACTCCTGTAAAAGGTTTAGAATTATATTTATCAAAAGATAAGGGCAAAACGTGGCAAAAAACACACGAAGGAAGCATCGAAGAAGTAGTTTATTCGTATGGATATTATTTCGGACAAGTACAGGTTTCTCAAAATAATCCTCAAAAACTTTATATTTTAGGCGTTCCAATCCTGACAAGTGATGACGGTGGCAAAAACTGGAAAAGCATAAATGGAGATAATGTTCATGCAGATCATCACGCCTTATGGATTAATCCAAAACAAGAAGGACATTTAATAAATGGAAATGATGGAGGAATAAATATTTCTTATAACGACGGCAAAACGTGGTCAAAACAAAATTCTATTCCTGTTGGTCAGTTTTATAGTGTTGCAACGGACAGAGCAGAGCCGTATAATGTCTATGGTGGTTTGCAAGATAATGGCGTTTGGACAGCTTCACATCAATACGAATATTCAAATTCTTGGCAAGAAGAAGGTTCTTATCCTTACAAACGTCTTTTGGGTGGCGATGGAATGCAAGTTGAAATTGATTTTAGAGATAATAATACGGTTTTTACGTGTTATCAATTTGGAAATTGTTATAAAATTGATAAAACGACAATGGAATCTAGCTACATTACGCCTTCGCATGAGCTAGGACAAAAACCGTTTCGTTTCAACTGGCAAACGCCTTTACACCTTTCAAGAGACCAGCAAAATATTTTGTATATGGGTTCGAATCGGGTTCATCGTTCGTTTGACCAAGGAAAAACATGGCAAACCATTTCAGAAGATTTGACAAGAGGAAGTAATCCAAAAGACGCAAAAACTGGTGATGTAGCTTATAATACGCTTACTTCTATTGATGAATCGGCTTTGCGTTTTGGTCTTTTGTATGTGGGTTCTGATGATGGAATGGTTCATGTCAGCAAAGATGCAGGGTATAGCTGGGAGAATATTTCACAGAATTATCTCAAAGAATTTCCGAAGTACAAAAACTTTTGGGTAAGTCGTGTTCAGGCTTCAAAACACAAAATGGAACGAGTTTATATTACTTTAAATGGCTACCGTTTTGATAATTTTGAATCAATTATTTTTGTTTCAAATGA
>DAIUBX010000330.1:0-4429 GCA_036846465.1 Bernardetia sp. | reverse complement strand
GAATAGGACGAATTCTTTTTAATCAAAAGCACCCAGATTATGCTGCTTTTAAAGTTATGAATATGATTTTGGGAGGTTATTTTGGTTCAAGATTGATGCAAAATATTAGAGAAGACAAAGGTTATACCTACGGAATTTCGTCAAGAAATGTAGCTATGAAAAATGGTTCGTATTTCGTAATTGGTACAGATGTAAAAAAAGAAATCTATCAAGATGCCGTAAATGAAATTTACAAGGAAATTGAAAAACTAAAAAACGAACCTGTTTCAGAAGACGAGCTAGAAAATGTAAAAAATTATATGAGTGGAAATTTTTTGGGTTCGCTCTCAACGGCTTTTGCTGTCATGGACAGAATGCAAGACATTCATTTGTATAATCTTGATGAGAATTATTATAATGATTATGTTACCAAACTAAGAAAAGTAACCGTAGCAGACGTACAAAAAGTAGCTCAAACTTATTTAGTAGATTTGACAGAAGTGTGCATAGGCTGATACCAATTTAGAATTTAGAAGTAAGATTTTAGAATTAATTACCTATGCTAATTTTTAAATTTATCTAACTTCTAATCATCTAAATTGGCTTTAAAATTCTAACTTCTAAAATCTAACTTCTAAATTTATTATGAAATTCTATAAATATCAAGGAACAGGAAATGATTTTATTATGATTGATAATCGTGATAATTCGTTTTCGGAACAACAAAAAAAAGACAAGGATTTTATCGAAAAACTTTGTCATCGTCGTTTTGGAATTGGTGCTGATGGACTTATTTTGATAGAAAATCCAAAAGATAAATCAGTTGAAGGCGATTTTATCATGGTTTATTTTAATTCTGACGGAAATCCGAGTTCCATGTGTGGAAATGGTGGACGTTGTGCTGTTGCTTTTGCGTACCGTTTGGGTGTTTTTGAAGGAAAAGAAACTACTTTTATGGCTTTCGATGGACTTCATTTTGCAAAAGTTACGAGCGTAAAAAATTCAGAAAATGAAATTATTACAGAAGTAGAACTTCAAATGGGCGATGTTTCAGAAATAGAAATAAATACGGATTCTACTCAAAACACTTATTTTTTAAATACAGGTTCGCCTCATTATGTTAGCTTTTTGGATAAAGAAAAAACTACAAACGACTTAGAAAATTATGAAGTTGTGACAGAAGGAAAAAAAGTTAGATATAATGACAGATTCAAAAAAGAAGGTGCAAATGTTAATTTTGTTGCAAATAACACAACAAATGCAAATAATTCAGAAAAAAATAGCATTTTTGTAAGAACCTACGAACGTGGGGTAGAAGACGAAACGCTCTCTTGTGGAACGGGTGTAACAGCTTGTGCCATTGCTTACTCTTTATACAACAAAAATCTGAGTGCTAATTTAGAAACTAATTTAGTACATATCAAAACTTTAGGTGGAAACTTGAAAGTACGTTTTGATTATTCTACTACAAATTCTAAACATAATTTTACAAATATTTTTCTGATAGGAGCTGCAACAGCAGTTTTTGAAGGAAATTTTTAATTTTATTTTATACATCGCTCGTGAGGACACGAGCAATGGCAAGGAAACAAACAAAATCAACTAAGAAATAAAAATTAAATAATATAGTTTAGATAATAAACTATTTATTAAAAGTAAATTACATTCGTAATTTTTAATTTTTAATTCGTAATTATTCTTAATAATATGAATCTCAAAAAACAATTTCAAAAAGGTAATTCTATCAAGCTATTTCTGGCTTTGGGTTTACTTTTTGCATTTTTTACAGGTTGCTCATCTGTTTATCAAAAAGCAGAATCTGAATTTGATAGAGCAGCATACAATAAAGCAATTACGCTTTATCAATCGTATTTAGCCAAAAATCCTGCAAAAGCAGCCGAAGTAAACTATAAGATTGCAGAATCGTATCGCCGTTCGAATCGTTTGCAAATGGCTCTTCCTTATTATACCAAAACAAAAGAAGCCGGAACAGACAAACTTACAGCAGGAGACCGTGATACATTGCGTTATTATACAGCAGAGGCTTTGAAAGTCAATAAAAAATACGAAGAAGCAAAAGTACAGTTTGAAGATTATGTCAAGTTAGGTATCAATCAAAAACTCAAAACACTAGCTCAAACTGAAATTGAAAACTTAGAAAGTATTGACAAAATTGCAGAAGCAAATAAATATGTTACCATTGTTCCTTGTGATGGAATCAATACAGAAAATTCGGATTTTGCGCCTACAAAATGGATGAACAAACTTGTTTTTTCATCTGATAGAAGAAAAGAAGCAACTTATGAAGGAACAGGACAAGGATTTTATGATTTGTATAGCTTCGAAACTTCAACCGATATTTCTGACACAACAAACGCTTGTGTAGGAACTGTAAAAATTTGGGGAGGAGAAGTTTTTAATAAAGCAGGAACTCACGATGCGTCGGCTACTTTTTCTCCTGACGGACAAACCGTAATTTTTGCTCGTAGTGGAAATGGCGACAAAAAGGGAGAATCTGACAAAGAGGTTAGTCTTTATACTTCATCTATCAATAATGGAGTTTGGACAGATGCAAAACCTTTGACGTATGTAAATAGTACGTATTGGGATGGAACGCCACATATTTCTAAAGACGGAAAAACACTTTATTTTTCTTCAAATCGTGCTTCTAGCAAAGGTGGTTTGGATATTTATAAGGCAAGTTTTAACGAAAGAGATAAAACGTGGTCAAATGTGCAGCGTTTGGGAGATGATATTAATACAGAAGGAAACGAAATGTTCCCTTATATTGATGAAAAAGGACGTTTTTTCTTTGCTTCTGACGGACATGGAGGTTTAGGTGGTTTGGATATTTTTGTTCAAGAAGAAATGAAAAATCCGAATGATACGTCTATGATTAAGAAAATTCGCAATGTTGGTGCGCCAATAAATAGCGCAGGAGATGATTTTGGACTTACTTTTACAGAAAAAGAAGACAAAGGAGGTTATTTTACTTCAAAACGTGAAAAAAACGAAAGCAATTTAATTGCAGAAACTAACGATGATATTTACCGTTTTCATTTAGATTCTTTGGATATTCGTCAAGTGCGTTATGTGCTTCGTGGAACTGTTGAAGGAATTGATAAAGTAGAAAATACAAGAAGTTTTCTTTCAGGTGTCGCAATGGATTTGAACTTGGGAAATAACAATATCGTAAAAGTTTCGACAGACGATAAAGGAAAATTCTTGTTTGATACTTCGCTTGTTATTGGCAAAATATATGATATTGATGTAAATGCAGCAGGATATTTACCAAAAAATGATAATGCTTTTTCTACTGTTGGGCGTGGTTTGGATAAGAGTAAACTTACTCAAATGTACACAACCGTTTATTTTGATACAGCTTTCGTTTTGACAAAAGATTTCTTCGTAACTGGAGGAGGAGAAGGAAAAGATATGTTGCCTCCAGAAATTGAGATTTTGTATGACTTAAATAAAGCTACTTTAACATCTAATGCAACTGAAAAGCTAGATAACTTTGTAGTCTTCTTAAAAGAATACTTGGCTATGTATCCAAATGCAAAACTAACAATGGGTTCGCATACCGATTCAAGAGGTTCGGATTCTTACAACCAAAAACTTTCTCAACGTCGTGCTGATTCGGCTGTAAATTATATTCTTTCAAAAGGAATTACGAAAGATAAAATAAAAGCAGTAGGTTATGGCGAAACTCGTTTGAAAGTAAAAGATGCTAAAAATGAAGAAGAACATCAACTCAATCGTCGTACTACGGTGGAAGTAGTTAAGTAATCTTCTTTACAATTTTTTTTCAAAAAAGCGTTTCTTAATTGAAATGCCTTTTTTTATTCGACTACAAGTAGTATTTGCATTGTTGTTGCTATTTTATAATAAACTGAAAGATTACTAATTGAATTTTCTTTAAAACAAAACGTATGAAAACTAAAATTATCCTTCTGTGTGCATCAATTCCATTACTTCTAAGTGGAATTTGGCTTTTTAATTCTGTTAAAGAAAAAAGGGATTATTTAGATGAAGCCAAAGAGAATTCCATTGTTTCTGTTCAGAATAATTTAATAAATCAAAAAATAGATTTAGGTTCTTCCTCAAAAGACACAGAAGAAGACATAAATCAAATTTATCAAATCCCAATTCCTCCAAATTTTCAAGATTATGTTAGAAAAGAAGTTTCTTCAACTTCCTTTGCCCATTATCTCCGTCATATTTCATTAAAACCAGAAAATACACCTGTAAAATTATATAACGGAGAGCTTAAAGATTTTCAACAAGTTCATTATAGAGTGCTTGATATTTCGGCTGGAAAGCGAGATTTGCAACAATGTGCTGATGCTCTCATGCGACTTCGTGCTGAGTATTTATTCGAAACCAATCAAAAAGACAAAATTTCATTCAATTATACAAGTGGAGATGCAGCCGTTTATGAAAAGTGGGT
>DAIUBX010000329.1:0-4461 GCA_036846465.1 Bernardetia sp. | reverse complement strand
CATAGGTACGTTCCATAATAAAATTGGTTGTGTAACGCTATGTTAGGACTAGACAAAAATTAAAAACAAAAAAAACACCTATCAAATATTTGAATAGGTGTTTTTGAATATTTTTAGTAGTAAGTCAAAATAGGACTATCTTCGGTTAAGTGTCCATTCTGAAGTATAATCAGCAGAATGAACCACTACATAGTCTGCATAGCTACGATAATCTACTGAATATTTGTTTCCTTTACCATCTTTTACGTCATAAACAAAACCACCTTTTTCAGAGTCTGACAAGTCATGATAGTCAACAATATCGAACTTGTGCCATTCTCCATTGCTAGAAAAGAATATTTCCATTACTTGCGTGTTGGAGCTATTTGTTTTGAGTTGTACAGAGAAAGTATCTCCGTCGTAAGTGAAATATTGCTGAGCTGTTGCGTTTGATTGGATAGC
Source organism: Bernardetia sp. (assembly GCA_036846465.1). Lineage (GTDB taxonomy): Bacteria > Bacteroidota > Bacteroidia > Cytophagales > Bernardetiaceae > Bernardetia. The sequence goes on along the minus strand of DAIUBX010000329.1, from coordinate 4,020 downwards.
GAAAAATAATGTCGCTGCAAACATGAAAGAAAAAAGAGTTTTCATACTTTTTTAAATTTAAGGTTGTAGTAATATTAGTAATTAAGCACACAAAACTATTTGCAAACAATGTGCTATTTTTAATACTTTTTTAATTTTTTCTTAAAATTCCTTTATTTTTTATAAAAAATCATGTCTTAATTCTATTCTTTAAAAAGTAATAAATAGAGTGTTTTTATATTGAATTATTGGTATTTATCAAAATTTTATAGCGCATAAAAAAACACTTACCAAACTATTGATAAGTGTTTTTGAATATTTTTTGAAATAAATGTACTATCTTTTATAAAGTGTCCATTGTGTGCTGTGATCACTTGCATAGACAATAATATAATTTTCGTTACGGTAATAATCTACATCATACGTATCACCTTTACCATCTTTTACTGTATAAAGAAAACCACCTTCGTCGGTGTCTTCTAAATTATGAAAATCAATGATGTTAAACTTGTGCCATTCTCCTTCACTAGAAAAGAAAACTTCCATGACTTGAGTGTTAGCACTATTTGTTTTGAGTTGTACTGAGAATACATCACCATCATACGTGAAATATTGTTGAGCTGCTGCGTTTGATTGAATAGCGAAAAATAATGTCGCTGCAAACATAAACGAAAAAAGAGTTTTTATAAGTGTCTAGTTTAAAATTGAATAAGTTTGAGTAATTAAGATTATACTTTTTTAATAAGTATAAAACCTATTTTGTAAAATTGATGCACAATTTTCAATTCTTTCAAAATAAATTGAAAATTAGAAGATTAATCATATAAACGCTTTTTATAGTGCTATTTATTTGAAAAAATGTTAATTTTTAACCTAAAATAAATTGATAATCAAAAAATTAAAACACATGATTATTTCTGTTTTTTAAAAAAAATAAAGTTTTTAGCCTTAAAATATTATTCGGTTTACATTTTTCCTAAATTTGCACACTAATCTCAATTCATTTAAAATGCTATTCGTTAAACTGACTTTTCAGTTCTAAAAATATAAATACCATCTATGTCGACTACTATAAAAACGTCAGAAAATTTCAAACGCACCACCGTTACAGCAGCACTTCCGTATGCCAATGGTGGACTTCATATCGGACATATTGCAGGTGCATATCTACCAGCAGATACTTATGTGCGTTATCTGCGAATGAAAAACCATGACGTTGTTTTTGTTTGTGGAAGCGACGAACATGGGGCAGCAATTACACTCAGAGCAAAAAAAGAAGGAATTACACCAAAAGAAATTATTGATAAATACGACAAATTGCTTAGAGATTCATTCCAAGATTTTGGGATAGAATTTGATATTTATCATCGCACTTCTACCGATTTGCACAAAGAAACAGCACAAGGTTTTTTTACAAAACTTCACGAAAAAGGCGTTTTTAGTAAACAAACTAATGAGCAATTCTATGATGAAAAATTTGAGCAGTTTTTGGCCGATAGATATATTATAGGAACATGTCCCAAATGTGGAAATGAAAATGCGTTTGGCGACCAATGCGAAAAATGTGGTTCTACGCTCAATCCAACGGATTTAATTAATCCAAAATCGGTTTTGAGTGGTGCAACTCCAGTTTTGAAATCGACTTCTCATTGGTTTTTACCTCTTCAAAATTATGAAACGTGGCTTAGACAATGGATTTTGGAAGATAAAAAAGACGAATGGCGAACAAGTGTGTATGGGCAATGTAAATCGTGGATAGAACAAGGTTTGCATGAGCGTTCGATGACAAGAGATTTGGATTGGGGTATTCCTGTTCCTCTTTCAAAAGAAGAAGGAGCAGAAGGAAAAGTACTTTATGTTTGGCTTGATGCTCCGATTGGTTATGTTTCGGCTACCAAACAATGGGCAAAAGACACAAATAATGATTGGAAAAAGTATTGGTTAAAACAAGAAAATGAAACGGAAAATTCTCGTCTTATTCATTTTATTGGAAAAGATAATATTGTTTTTCATTGTTTGATTTTTCCTATTATTTTGAAGTCGCATGGAGATTATATTTTACCTGAAAATGTTCCTGCAAATAATTTTTTGAATTTGGAAGGCGATAAAATTTCTACTTCAAGAGAATGGGCTGTTTGGTTAGACGAATACATCAACCAATTTCCTACCAAAAAAGATGAATTGCGTTATGTTTTGACTTCTATTGCACCAGAAAGCAAAGACAGTGAGTTTACGTGGGCAGTTTATCAATCCAGAATCAATAATGAATTGGTTGATACACTAGGAAATTTTGTAAATCGTACTGTTGTTTTGATAAATAAATATTATGAAGGAAATGTTCCGAATATTGATTTATCAATTACTGAAAATCTAACTGATTTTGATAGAGAAACGTTAGAAGGAATCAAAATACAGACAGAAAAAGTAAGTCAAAACCTAGAAAAATTTAATTTTAGAGAAGGTTTGTACGAAGTAATGGAATTAGCACGAATTGGAAATAAATACCTTGCAACAACAGAACCTTGGAAATTACAAAAAACAGAGCCTCAACGAGTAGAACAAATCTTGAAAATTAGTGCAGAACTAACGGCTAATTTAGCAATTTTGATGCGTCCATTTTTACCTGAAACTTCTGCTAAAATTGCTCAAATGTTGAATCTGAATGAAGAATTAAAATGGGATTTGGCAGGAAAGTTAGATTTAATTACATCAAAAATAAATGCAGCAACTTTACTTTTTGAAAAAATAGAAGACGAATTAGTTATCAATCAAGTAAAAAAATTAGAAAATAATAAAGCGAGAAAAATGCAAGAACTAAAAGAAGAAATCGAAAAAAATGCAGAAAAAAAGCCTTTAGCAGCCATTTTACCTGAAATTCAGTTTGAAGATTTTTCAAAAATTGATATTCGTATCGCTACCATTACCCACGCAGAACCAATTCCAAAAGCTGACAAACTTTTGAAAATTACTTTGCAAGTAGGAGAGCAAGAAGTAACCGTAGCAAGTGGAATTGCAGAACATTTTTCGCCTCAAGAAATTATAGGAAAACAAGTCTGTTGGCTTGCTAATCTTGCGCCACGCAAAATGAGAGGAATTATTTCGCAAGGAATGATACTTTTAGCAGAAAATGAAAATGGGAAACTTGTCTTTGTAAGTCCTGAAAAAATGGTCAATACAGGTTCGCAAGTGAAATAATTTTTGTTTTTGTATAGTTTTGATAAATCCTTCATTTAGTCTTTTTTTGAAAGCTAAATGGAGGATTTTTTTGCTAACTAAAATTAAAAAAATCTAATAAAAATGGCTATATTTGAAATAATCTAATTTAGTTTCAAAAAAATTTGAATTAGTCTAACTTTTTTATTTGATTTGCAGTTTACTAATAGCTTAACTTTTGGAAGAAACAGAACACTTTGCTTTTAAATTTCCTTTAGATACATTTTTTGAGGAAGAAGGATGGGAAGATATGTACCCTCATTGGGAGATTAAACTCTATATAGACGAAGAAAACATGGTAGAAATAATTGATTTCTTAACCTCAGAGGAAGGGGCAAGGAAAAAATTAAAAGATGTTTTCAATATTATGCTTTCAGGCACATATAGGGATAAACTTTATCGTAAGGAAGGCATTGATATATCTACAAAGGACATTACAGCCATGAAATTGGCATTTAAAAGCAATAAAGGGGGAAAAATCAATGCTCGTATTTATTGTAAAGAGTTCTTTGAAGACCAAAAACCTAAGCTAAAAAAAATAGTAATGTTATTTTTTTTAAGACACAAAGACGAACAAAAAATACCTTCTAAAGTAAAACATAAAATTAAACAAATGAATGAGTTAGTACACTGTTTCAAAAGTTTTAGGTTATTTTTTATACATAAAACAGGGTTAAAACCCTGTTCAATTGAAGAAAATAATTCTGAATTATAAATTGGACAGGGTTTTAACCCTGTCTGAAGTTTATAGTAAAACTTTTGAAACACTGTATTTAGTACACTGTTTCAAAAGTTTTTCAATGTTTTTTAATCGTTTTGCGTGTGTTC
>DAIUBX010000328.1:4128-4483 GCA_036846465.1 Bernardetia sp. | reverse complement strand
AATAACCATTTTCTTTGTATTCGTAGTTGCATCAAAAACAGTTGTAAACCAATAAAAATCGCCTGAAACAATATCTTTTGGACGATACAGAATAAAAAAGTCTGCTATATTTTGTTTGATAAGTTCTTTTGAAGGCAAAACGGCTGCTTGTATTGTTCTTGCATAGCGAATGGAATCAGTAATATGTTGATTTTTTTCAGTAATAGTTGCATACGATTGAGCATTCGAAACTGCAATGGCTGCATAAGAAGCCAAAGAACGTAAAATAGTCAGATGATTATTTTGATATGAATGTTTAGCAAAACTCTGAACAGTCAGAACACCAATAGATGTTTCTTGAACAACTAAAGGAAGG
>DAIUBX010000328.1:0-4118 GCA_036846465.1 Bernardetia sp. | reverse complement strand
CAATGATTGAGGAAGTTCTCCTACTTTTAGTTCTTTTGTGTGGTAAACAGGATAATCTTTTTGAAAATCATTAGTAAAAATTTCTTCTTGATTGATAAAAGATTGAACAGCTAATTTTTGTTTGTCTTCTAAAGAATCTGAATTAAATGGTAGAGTTTGTCCATTTTCTACAAAACCTCTAAAATCAATTTGCTGACGATATGGATTAAAAACTCCTATTCCAAATCCTTCTGCTGGCATCAGACTATTTACACTTGAGTAAAGCATACTTATGAGTTCTGTCAAATCAAGTGTAGCTGTAATTTGCTGACCTATATCTGCAAGCGTTTGAATATTTTGATATGATTTTTCTATTTCTTCTTTTTGTTGTTCTATATTTTGTTTTTGCATCAAAGCTTCTTCTTTTTGCTGTTCTAGTTGCCCATTAGCAAGTTGTAATTCTGATGTTCTTTCTTTTACAGTTTCTTCTAGTTTTTGATTTTTGTATTTTAATCGTCTGACATTATAGCGAATACCTGCATAAGTCAGAATAGAAACAAGCAAAATACCAACTACAAAATATAAGATATATGCTAAAGTAGTTTTATAAAAAGGAGGTTCTATCGTAAAATCATATTTTGTAATTCTGCTAGTTATTCCATACGTATTTTTTGCTTCTACTTCAAATGAATACGTTCCTGCATTTAGATTGGTATATTCCTTTTTGGTTTCTGTTGTCCATTCCGACCATTTCTTATCATAGCCATTTAATCTGTGTCTAAAAATAGTATTTTGTTCGTCTAAAGAGTTGTTCGAACTATAAAAGAAGGTAAGAGAGTTCTGCTCATAATTTAATATTGGATTATTATTTTTGTCGGTATAATTTTCTGTAAAAAGAACAGAATCTGCTTGCATTATCTTACGAATAAAAACATTAAATTCTGATTTTTGATAATTATCATTAGTTACATCTAAATAAAAGAGTCCTTCTGAAGTACCTATTCCTATTTTATTTTTTTCTCCTATTCCAAAAAAAGTATTAATAGAAATAGAATTTTTTGTAAGTCTGTCAGTAGGTAGTTTTTTGCTTTTATCTGTTTTTGTATTGAATAAATAATAATCAGTATAATCTACACTAGCTATTTGGATAACAATAGTTGAAGAATCTATATCGTAGATTTCGTTAAATTCTCCTACCTCTTTTCGTAATTTATTGATGGCTTCATAAGGCTTAAATGCGCCATTTTCCCAAGTAAAAACAAGAGGAGCTGTTGCAATAAAAATTTCTTGATTGTGTTTTTTTAGATTTTTTACCTCATAATCAAAATCTATTTTTTGCTCTTCTAAAGAGTCTTTTTCTTCAAAAACATGTAGCTTTTCATTCCCATCAACAACAAACAAAAAATTATCTTTCATTTCTAAGCCTGCTGTTGTCATGTCAGGAATTACTTGTGAAAATGTATTTTTTTCATTAGTTGAAAAATCAAGTTTATAAACTCCTTGTTGATTCAGAACACCTACATATAATCTATTTTGGATAGTTGAAGAAGGAATAATGTAATTAGCAGAAGCATCAGTTTGTAGGTATTCTTCCCAAATTGTTTTGTTGATTTGATTGATTCCAACATTGGTAGCTGCAAAAAATAAAGTATCTTTTGAAAATGAAAGAGGCAAATTTTGCATTTTCCATGCTTGAAAGGATTTACCTTCTAAGGCTGAAAAGCTATTTTTTTCAGTATCATAATAAAAAAGACCATTTGTTGTACTTACATAAAACAAATTTTGATGTCTTGTCGCATCTGTTACAATTCCTGTGATTCCTTTATTTTCTCCATATTGAGTAAAAGGAGAGCCTAACTCTACTTTTGCAATTCCTTTAGCAAGTGCAAGCCATAGATTATTTTGACTGTCTATTTCTGTTCCATATACTTTATCTGCTATTCCTTCGGTTTGTTTGTACTGAAATATTTTTTTGCCTTCTTGATTGATACAAATAATTCCGTGACGAAGCGTAGAAATATAATAATTGTCATCATTTCCGATCATTCCGTGATAAATAGAGGTTATTTCCTCTGTTGTAAGCTCTGTTTTAAAATTTCTAAATTGATTTGTCTTAGGATTGTAGATTAAAAAAGACTCATAATTTTTTCCAACCAAAATTTCTCCTTGATTTGTTTTTGGATAAGGAAGCATAAAATAAATTCCAAAATTTTCTATCAATTCATTATCAGAAATTAATTTTAATTCATCATTTTCTAATTTTTTTAGTCCGATTCCTTTATCTAAAACATATACTTGATTATTAACATAATATACCAAATAAAAATACTGACCTTCTGTTTTCCATTTTTTCATTTTTCCATCTTTGTATCGAAAAATGTATTTATCAGTACTAAAAAAAATTCCTTCTAGTGTACATTCTACTTTCCAAATTTCTCCAAAATTTCTATCTGCTGAGTCTAACAAATCTATCAAAGAAGTAAACTCTAGTTTTCCTGTAGAATCAGATGTCAGTTTTCCAAGTTGATTGATAGCTCCAATAAAAACAGTTCCATTTTCATCAATATCTAAAGCACGTATAAAAGCCACCTTCGGAACTTCAATAGTTCGCCACGTTTTGCCATCGAATTGTAAAATACCTGACGTATTGGCGAAATAGAGAATTCCTTTTTTGTTTTTTCTGACAGCCATATTTACTATCCCAGCTTGATATTCTTTGGGAGAATACAGACGAGTAAAAGGAATTGCACCAGTACTTACTTTAGATTGAGCATATAGTTGAGCATAATTTAAAGAAGCTATAAGAGGAAGTATAGCTAGAATAAATTTGATAAAAGAACGAAAGACTTGTATTTTTATCATAAATAATAAGGGACATAAAAAGGGGAATTTTACATGCTCACAAACTACACAAAATCAATCAATTTTCCAATTTCTTTTGGCATAATTCCTCTTTCTGTTTTTTGTAAGGTACAGCATTGATGGATAGGATCGTGTTCGAAAAATAAAATATAATCCTTTTCAACAGCTTCATTTAATAACTCTTCTTTTTCAGAAAGTGTTTGTAAAGGTCGCATATCATACGCCATAATGTAAGGCAAACGGACATGATGAACTGATGGAATAAGGTCAGCACAAAAAACAATCGTTCTATCTTTGTATTTTATTTGAGGCAACATTTGTTTTTCGGTGTGTCCGTCCACAAAGCGCAAATCAAAAGGTAAAGAATCATTGTGTTGATTAGAAGAAAGTAATTTTAATTGACCACTTTCTTTTATTGGAAGAATATTTTCTTTCAAAAACGAGGCTTTTTCTCGTGGATTGGGTTCAATAGCCCAGTTCCAATGCTCTGAATTTGACCAATAAATAGCATTATCAAAAACAGGAACAAGTTTGTTTTTTTCTCTTTTGATTGCTCCTCCACAATGGTCAAAATGCAAATGCGTAAGAAAAACATCTGTAATATCAGCCGTAGAAAATCCTTTTTGTTTCAATGAGTTGCCTAAAGAATCATCTCCATGTAAATAAAAATGGCTAGTAAATTTTTCGTCTTGTTTGTTTCCAATTCCTGTATCGATAAGAATGAGTTTTTTTCCATCTTCTATTAAAAGACAACGCATTGCCCACGTACACATGTTGTTTTCGTCAGCAGGATTGAGTTTTTGCCACATTGCTTTTGGCACAACGCCAAACATTGCACCACCATCTAATTTGAAAAGTCCTGTATCTATTGTATGTAAAGTCATTTTTTTTGAGGTTTGATTTAATACTGTAAATATAACCTAAAATAAGAGAGTTCAAAATAAACAGAAGTCAAATAGCATTTCTAGTCAAAAATTGCACTATTTCTAAAATAATTGTACTATTTCAAGTAGATTTTGCTTAAGTGTTAAATCTTTAAGTAAAATCTACTTCTATTTACTGCATTAAGTATTTTTATAAAAATGTATAAAAAAACATAGATTATGTTTTTTTTTCTGCAAAATATTTTTTAGTGTTGCAAATCAATTTACGACTGATACGTTTTTTTTATATTATTTTATCAATCATTTAATTTTTAAGACAATGAAAAATTTAAAATTCAATTTGCCTATATGGCTGCTCGTGCTGATTACTTCTTTTGGTTTATTTGCTTGTGA
>DAIUBX010000327.1:0-4488 GCA_036846465.1 Bernardetia sp. | reverse complement strand
CCACATATCGAAAAAGTATTTTTTTGAAAAGCCATATTTCTATTCGAATGGGTGTCGCCTGAAGCAAACGAAATGTTCCTTGTTCACGTTCGGAAGAAAGCAAATTATAACTAAAAGCAATAATAAAAAGAGGAAAAATAAAAACCAATACAAAAGCTAAATCAAAATTTCCTATTGATATATTATAAGGATTGTCCAAATTGAAAGTATCATTACTTGCATTGGTACTACGGATATTTACATGACTATAGGAAGAAAAAATATCACTTTGTCCTGTGCTAATAATAGCCAAAGGAGACGAAGGTAAAACTAAATATCGCCCAGCAGCACCAAAAGCACTCATAGCAACTGGATTAGAAGGGTCTTGCCTCCATTTTCCATTAGATTGTACCAAGCCTTTTTCAATGCTATCTAATAAATTTTGATTTTTACTATAAAAATTTATTTCCTTTTCTTTTACCTGTGTTAGGGTTTCATTTTGGGTTTCAATGCGTTTTTTTCCGTTGTAGAGTGCAAAAACAATACAAAGCAACATAAAAACACCTAACCATCGTATAAGTGATTGGCGTAAAAGCATAGCAAGTTCGAAACGTATCATATTTTTTGTATCTGAGCTAAAATTAAAGAATAGTAGTTGTATTTTTTTTAGGAAGACTCAAAGTCTGTTCTAGCATTTTAGTTTTTACTTAAAGTCAGTATTCCTACGCTGCTCAAGCCAAACCAAAGAGCTAAAAAAGCAAAAGAAAGCCAAGCCGTTTTGATAATCTGTTCTAAATTTTGGGGTTGATATTCAAAGCGAACCGTTTTTTTGAAAAACTCCTTATCAGAAGGGATATATTTCCAATCTCCATACTTTGAATTATCTTTTAGGTCATAATTGAGTTCTCTTACTAAATCTATTCTGTACTTTTCGGCTTGGTCAGTAAAGTTTATGTGTGCCTCCAAATCTGTTTGGGCAAGCTGCATAGACAACATTTTGATAAGAATAGTAGGAGAAAATACCGATGAAAGATTATAGACATGAAGCTGCTTAGTATAAATTTGGCTCAAATTTTCTTTTGCTTTTTGATACACTTTCGTTTCGTGTTCTTCTCCTGCTTGCATAACCAAACCCGAATAATTGAAAGGTAATTTATGAATGCTATCCACTTCGTAAGCCTTTAGTAAACTATCTTTAAAAATTTCGGCTTGTGCTGAAAATGGATTGTGTCCGTCTATTCCTTCGTCTAGTGCTTTTCGAATTTGTGCTTGGTATTCTACCGACGAAGGAGTTGGATAAATAATTTCAGAAAGTGTGGCTACAGCTTTAGGAATAAAAAGAGCTGCCAATACCCAAAACCCAAGCAAAACGACAAGAGAACTATTGCTCGTTTTAGAATATGCCGAAATCATCACTATCAGATTTACAAAAACAGCATAGTAGAGCAATAAACCTAGCCAAATAAGTAAATAAGTAACTAATTCAGTAGGTTGTTGGTAAGTAAAAAATAAGATTGTTCCTCCCATCAAAAATAAAGGCGTAAGAATGGTAAGCAAAATCAACCAAATACCTAAAGATTTTCCAATACCTAATTTATACATCGAAATACCTTGACTTTTGAGCAACCTTAATGTATCTCTTTCTTTTTCGGAAGTAAAAATATCAAAACCTATCAAAATAATTAATAAAGGCATCAAATAAATTAAGACAAAAGCAGGACTAAAATCAGCCAAACGTGTAAGGTCATTTTGGTCTGCAATCTGTGTATAATTGGCTTCGTTTTGTCGATGAGCCTCCAAAAAAACTGAAACACCCAAATAGGCATTCAGTCCATTATCAAAAATAGAGAGCGAAGAAATCGGTTTAAACGCATACGTACCATAATGAGCAGCCGAATGAGGATTTTTGAGTTCTTGCCCTTCCCATTGTTGCCTTACCTTTTGAGAGGCAAATTCATGTTCATTTCTGATATTTTGATAGTAATTCCAACTCACTATCATTGAAAAAATGACAAGTGTGGAAAATAAAATACCTAAAGATTTGAAACGTTTGGTTCGCCAAATCTGTCTGAATTCTTTTTTTGCTATAAGTAAATACATCGTGTTATCGTTTTAAACCCTAAGGGTCTTGAAGACCCTTAGGGTTTGATTAAATTAAATTTCTAATCCAAAATTAAGTGTATCTAATCTTAGGAAAAGTCTTTTTGTGCCTTTAGTTGAAATAATAGGAGATTTATGCAACAAAGCAGGGTTTTCTTTTGAAGAAGATAAAGCCCCTCTAAATAACATTGCCTCTCCTACTGCAAGTTGTTCGATACATTCTTTTGGTGTTTCTACTAACTTTTCATTTTCTGGCAAGACAAATAGCGTTCCCTCTCCAAAATAAGTACAGACCAAACGATAATCGATAATATCTGTATGAAACTTACGACACATATCCGAATCAATGACCGAAAGAGTCAATCGTAATTCTTCTGTTTTTGTTTGTCTTACAAAAGAATTTATAAGCAACTCTATATGGTTTCGCAAGTTTGAAAAAGGTAAATGCTTTTGTAGATATAAGGCAATAGGTTGAGCCTTTCCTTTTACATCAATTCTTGAAAAATGAGGCTCATTGAGCAACTCATTAATTTCTTCTTCCACAAAAACAGAAAGTTGGTGCTGCCAAATAACGGCACTATGATTTTCAAGTTCTTTAAAAACGGAAGGAGTATTTGATTTTAGAACGTTATTTTTTTGAAGAGTAAGCATAAGCTAAACTATTTTTGGTTGGTGTTTGTATTTTTTAAACCCTAAGGTTCTTGAAGAACCTTAGGGTTTTGAATTTATTGCCATTTTGGAAAAGGGTCTTCAAATGCAACTCCTTTTTCCATAGCTGCAATTTCTTTATCGGTACAAAGGCAGTTTTCTAATTCTTGTCGTATAATTTCTTCGTCCATATCTTGTCCTATCAAAACGATTTCATTTTGTCTATCTCCAAATTTTTTTGTCCATCGGCTTTCAATTTCTTCTCTGTAAGCAATAAAAGAAGGGTGCATAATTCGCTGTTCGAAAGGCATACTTGCCCACCAAACTCCTGCTGGTTCGGCTCTCAAACTTCCTCCTGCCTGTGACCAATTTAGAGCATCTTTCGGACGTGAAGCCAACCAAAAAAGTCCTTTACTTCTTACAATAGTCGAATGAAACTGACTAGAAATATAGTTCCAAAAACGCTTTGGGTGAAATGGTTTTTGACTTCTAAAAACAAAAGAAGAAATACCATATTCTTCTGTTTCTGGTGTATGTTCGTTTTGTAATTCGGCTATCCAACCTGCTGATTGTGAGGCTTTATCAAAATCAAAAGAATGCGTATTGAGAATATTCTTTAATTCTATTTTTCCAAAACTACTTTCAATTATTTTGGCTTGTGAATTGAGTTTTTGAAGAATTTGTTTTAAGGATTGTACTTCTTCTTGAGTTACCAAATCGGTTTTGTTGAGCAAAATTACGTCTGCAAATTCAATTTGTTCGGTAAGCAAATTTACGATAGTTCGTTGGTCGTGTTGGTCGTCGTTGAGTTTTCGGCTGTGTATGGTGTCTTGACTACCAAAGTCTTTCCAAAAATTATACGCATCTACCACCGTTACCATTGTATCTAAGCGAGAAAAACGACTTAAATCAATATTTTTTTCTTCATCTTTAAAACTAAATGTTTGAGCCACAGGAATAGGCTCACTAATTCCAGTACTTTCGATAAGCAAATAATCAAAACGATTTTCTTTTGCCAAACGCTCTACTTCTATCATCAAATCTTCACGAAGCGTACAACAAATACAACCATTTGACATTTCTACTAATCGTTCTTCGGTTCGGCTCAAATTATTTTGGTCTTTGACAAGCCTTGCATCTACATTGACTTCACTCATATCATTGACAATAACGGCTACTTTCAAGCCTTCTTTGTTATTCAAAATATGATTGAGTAAAGTTGTTTTTCCTGCTCCCAAAAATCCACTTAATACCGTAACAGGAAGTTTTTTATTGATTGTTTTCGTTATTTTCATAGTTAATTTATTTAAAAAAGTAAAGTAAAAATTAGCATTTATCACAAGAAGTATGTTTTTTCCATACATTATAACTGTGCAAAATCACTAAAAGTAAAGTAGATACATACATTGGAAATTCGCCCCACCATTCCAATTCAAATTTTTCTTGAATAATGGAAAGCATCAAAACTGCCCAAACCAACCAAAATAAAAATGACAATCCCTTTTTTTTGACTATGGAATGTCGCATGACGGATAGCAAAAAAAGAAAGTATCAAAAAAATAAGGTCAATACTAGACCAATACCAAGGCAATTCCTTGTTGTGAGCAAACCAAGTGGAAGAAACAAGCAAAATAGGCGTTAAGGCACAATGTAAGGCACACGACAAACCTGCTAGAATTCCAAAATAGTCGGCTTTTGTAGAAGTAAATAAAAATTTGATACGCCAAAAAGATAAAAGTGAGTAATCGTAAATGCAACAAT
>DAIUBX010000326.1:0-4492 GCA_036846465.1 Bernardetia sp. | reverse complement strand
GATTTATTCCTTTTTTGATAGGGTCAATAGGTGTAACAGGTTCGCAAAGTCCTATACCTTGTGGACAGTATTCATACGCCCCCATATCTACTACATTGCCCAAAATACGACTATTTTGTAGTGTATAATCTTGTAAACCAGTTGATACTACATTACTTCCTGTATTTATGGCAGGAGAACCAGCCTGTAAGTACAAGTTAGGGGAAGTAGGAGATGAATTAACAAATAAAGGATTTTGATATGGAATAGTGGCGTTCTCTACAACTCTATTAAAAAAACTTGTAGGATTCAACATTTCCACTCCTCCAAAACCAGGACTCGCCCATGTATCTAATAAGCTATTATTAATTGTAACATGTACGCCTACATCTAAACGCATCCAATATCCAGAATTAGTATTTCTATTTTCCCATGAAATACAGTTTTTTAGCTCTAAAGATGGTACACGAATAGCATCGGTCATGATTTGGTCTTTGTTACGAATATCAAATGCATGTTGATTAGGATTGGTATTGTTTCTATAAAAAGTACAATTTATAAATTTATTGATTGCCGATGTCTTGATAGGCACACCAGCAGAAAATGAATATGGACGTAATTCAGGAAAATTAGCCCAAAAAACACCATCATTATCATAGAAAATACTATTTGAAATAGTACTTCTTACAAAATTACTTTTATTTCCTGTGAAAAGTATCGCCCCTCCACGCAAACGAGCAGAATTAGATTTTAAATTATGAAACTTGCTATGTCTAATACCTAAAACAACTCCCGTACCACTAAACTGAGTATCTTTTCTAGACAATCCTATTGAAATACCACTTTTTGAGTTATTGAACGTACATCTAAAAAAACTAGGAGACATCACTTTATACCCTCCTTGAATATTTTCAAAGACTTCAAAACCAGATTGATTATAATTTGTGAAGATACAGTTACTAAATCTAGGAAAAATATATGAATCTTGAGATTCAGCTACCAAAAACCCATACTCACCTCTTTGATTTTCTCCATTGTAGCCTTCAAAAACACAATTTTCAAAGTGTGTAGTAACATTATTTGTGATAGACACAATCTTTACACCAGTACGTCCCTTCAAAACTACACCATCTACTAAATTGAGATGAGAAGAAAGTGGCGAGTCAATCAAAATAATAGGATGAGTGACTGACAAGCGAAACCCATTTTGTCTTAGATAAGTAACATAAAAAGAGGAATTTCTAAAGTCTTCGATAAATTGAAGACCTATATTTCGTGTAGTCGGGCTTGGATAACCACCATACATTTTTACTCCATCTTTTAGTGTAAAGCTATGTTGTGGACTTGGTGCATAATAATTTCCTTCTGCTATTTTAATAACATCATTTGCTTGAGAGGAATTAATTGCCGTCTGTAAATCGGTGTAGGCATTGTACCAGCTTGTGCCGTTATTTGTTCCTGTGGCTGCATTATCTACATAAATTGTAGCTGCATTCAATAAATTTGAAGTACAAAAAAGTACTAAAAGTAAAGCGTAAAAAAGTTTCGTTTTTTTCATTTTTTGGATTGAAATAAAAGGTAAATTTAGTAGTACAGAACTTAATTTTCATTTCAAAATTACGTGAAATACATGGAAGTACTATGTTAGTTTTCATAAATGGTAAGTTTGAGTTCATAAACGGTAGGTTTCGTTAATGAAGGCAAAATAAAAACCTATAAAACGGTTGAAGTTTTATAGGTTTTTGGGAGGTTAAATACGTTTTTAAAAATCGTAAAATTTACCCAAAAAGAGAATCATTACTTTCAGAATTTCCCTCTGTATTTTTATCTTTTAAGTCGCCTTTTACAGTTGGGTCAAATAAAGATTCTGCCTTTGAAGGTTCAGGAAGAACAAAATTGGCTTGATAAATATCTGTTTCTTCTAACTTTCTGCCGAGAGCTTTCCAACCTTTTACGTCTTCTAAAGTATGAAGAAGATAAGAGATTTTGAATTTTTTACGGTTTTGTTGATAGAATATTTCGACTTTTAGATTTCTGTTTTCTTCTTCTGCAAAATATACTGCCAAAACTTCTGATTTTGGGTGTTCAGGAATAAAATCAAATTCTTTTCCTATTGTTGAAGTTTCAATTCTAAAACGTTTGATAAAATGCGTTTTCGATTTTCCATCAAAATAAACAGCCGAAATAACAGCTTTTGAATTAAATTTTTGAATCGACAAAACTCGTTTTACATCATAACGATTGGTTAACTCAAAATTAGTTTGTTCGTAACTCCCATCTTTGAAAATAACCAAAATTGTGTCTTCATTATCAAACTCGCCCAATTTTTCGCCTATTTGATCTTTATTGAGTGTTCCTGTTACTTTGTCGTAATAAATTTCTAATGCGCCAAGTGTAGATTCTCCTTCTTTGCCTAATTTAATTCTACGAACAGGATATTTTGTAAGCTGATTTCCTTTTACGCCACGTCCTTTTATTTCTAAACTAGCAAAGTCAAAATCAAAGTTTTTGATTTTTGCTTTACACGAATTGGATAAAAGAACATTGATTACTTCGGCTTCTCCATTTGGATTGGCAGAAAAATAATGAACTTTAGATAATTTGTGTTCGCTGGCAAGATTGTATTCTCTCTCACGAGTTACGCCCATGACTTGAAAACGCTTGACATAGGAAATTCCTGTTTGTCCATCTAAATATGCCATATTATAGACTTTTCTCTCATCGCCTTTTCGGAATACCGAAACGTGAATGATATTTTTTCCTACAAAAACTTTGTCAGCAGCTTTTACGACCTGCATTACTCCGTCTTCTCTAAAAATGATAATATCATCTAAGTCAGAACAATCATCTACAAATTCATCTTTTTTGAGTCCGATTCCAACAAAACCTTCACTTCTATTTACATACAATTTGGCATTATTGGCAGCTACTGCACTTGCTTCAATGTTATCAAAGGAAGAAATTTGAGTTTTGCGTTCTCTTCCTTTTCCGTATTTTTTCTTTAATTCTTTGAAATAATCAATAGAATAAGGTGTGATATTTTCTAAGTTATGACGAACTTCTGCTAATTCGGTTTCCATTTTCAAACGCAAATCATCAGCCTTTGCAGTGTCATATTTTGAAATTCGTTTGATTTTAATTTCTGTCAATTTTACGACATCATCATCTGTAATTTCTCTGTATAAATCTGCTTTATAAGGTTCTAAACCTATATGAATAGTTTGAATAACTTCTTCCCACGTTTTGGCATCTTCTATTCTATTATAGATTTTTTCATCAATAAAAAGACGTTCTAAAGAAGAGAAAAATATTTTTTCTAACAGTTCTGCTTCTCTAATTTCTAATTCTCGCTTGAGCAAATCTCTAGTAAAATCTGCACACGTTTTGAGCATTGCATTGACATCAATAAAATGAGGTTTGTCTGCAATAATTACACACGCATTTGGCGAAATAGAAGATTCACAATCGGTAAAGGCATACAGCGCACTCATCGTAACATCTGGCGAAACCCCAGGAGCAAGTTTTACCAAAATCTCTATTTCGGCAGCCGTATTATCAATAACTTGCTTGATTTTTATCTTTCCGTTATTATTTGCTTTTAAAATAGAATCAATTAAACTCGTCGTTGTCGTACCGAAAGGAATATCACGAATAACTAAAGTCGTTTTATCAAATTGTTCTATTCTAGCACGTACACGCACTTTTCCACCACGTTTTCCTCCGTTGTAATGCTCTATATCAACAAATCCTCCTGTCGGAAAATCTGGATACAAATTTATTTTTTTATCTTTCAACGCATCAATAGAAGCATCGATGAGTTCATTGAAATTATGAGGAAGAATTTTGGTAGAAAGTCCGACAGCAATACCTTCTACACCTTGTGCCAAAAGCAACGGAAATTTTACAGGCAAAGCCATTGGTTCACGTTTTCTGCCGTCGTAAGTGAGTTGCCAATCGGTAGTTTGTGGATTAAACAAAACATCTAACGCAAACTTAGACAAACGAGCCTCAATATAACGAGCTGCTGCTGCACCGTCACCAGTACGAACATCTCCCCAGTTTCCTTGAGCATCGACGAGCAAATCTTTTTGTCCCATATTAACGAGTGCATCTCCAATAGACGCATCGCCATGTGGGTGATATTGCATCGTCTGACCGATGATATTTGCTACTTTATGAAAACGACCGTCATTCATTTCGTTCATGGCGTGCATAAGTCGACGCTGAACAGGTTTCAAACCGTCTTCTATGCGAGGAACAGCACGTTCCAAAATTACATACGAAGCATAATCTAAAAACCAGTTTTGATATAAACCCGAAACAGGAAGAACATCAGAAACGCTACCTCCATTGAGAGCATTAAAATCTTCTGCGTGTTCGTGTAATGATTCGTCGTCTGCGTGTCCGTTTGTATTTTCTGCACTCATATATTTTTTATTCTCTTTTTTTATAATATATGTCGCTCGTGGGGACACCATAGCCGTCAAGCTAAGAAAATTGTGCTGTATTTTTC
>DAIUBX010000325.1:0-4494 GCA_036846465.1 Bernardetia sp. | reverse complement strand
GTCTGCCCTTTGGGACTGACCTATTTATGTTTTTCTAAAAATGTCTAGTAGTATGGAGTTAGTGCTAAAAAAAGAAAAAAGGCTTTGAAAAAGAAATTTTCAAAGTCTTTTTTCATCGAATTTTTCTGCATTTTTATAGATAGTTGTTTTATGAGAGTATATTTTTTTTTATATTTGAACGGAAATAAAAATAGTTTTACCCATAAATAAACTAGTACTCTTTTTTCAAACACAAAATAACTTAAACACTTACCATTATTACTTTTTATGAATATATATCAAAGCGATTATTTGCAAATAGATGCTTTTGACGAGCAAAGGCTATTAGAACTAACATGGTTCCAGCAACAGCAGAGATGAGTGCAGAAGAATACAAAAATGAGCATGTAGAACTTCTCAAGTTTATGCTAGAACAAAAAACTCAAAAAGTTTTAGGAAACATAAAAGACTTAGGTTTTGTAGTAAGTCCAGAAGTACAAGGGTGGATGAATGAACATATATTTGTTCCAGCTATGGAAGGTGGGTTTAGCAAACTAGCTGTTGTGATGAGTACTGAATTTTTGGCTCAACTTTCTATTGAACAAGTAATGGAAGAAGAGGTTGGACAGCAAATTATGACAAAGTATTTTGATGAAATAGAACAAGCAAGAGAATGGATTGTAAATGTCTAGTTGGATTAAAGTAAAAACAGCTCTATAAATCTCACGGGTGTAAATAATTTTTAAGAAAATGTTACTTTTTCTGAATAAACAAAAAATACATGTTTGTATTAAAATATAATCATACTCTACTTTCATGAACCAAAATATAACAGGAAACGAACTACAACTATACAAATCTTTTTATACTACTCATCCAGATGCCATTCTTGTTTTACAAGATGGAGTAATCATTGTCTGTAATGAATTGGCTCAAGAACTTTTTCAAGTCAATGATAAACAAGAGCTTATAAACAAACCTTTATCTGATTTTTCCTCAAATGATATTCAAACAGAACTTCAAAGTGCTGAAATAAATCACCATTTGAATAAATGTCTATTAGATGGGAAAGATACTTTTGAATGGACATTTGTTAATGGAAAGGGCGACAAAATAGATGTAAAAATATTTTTATCTAAAATTTTAATAGATGAAAAAAACTTGATACAGGTTGTATTGCGTAATATAACGAGAGTAGAATACACACAAAGTGAAGACTCAGAACAGCAATTAAAAGCCATTAAAGAAGCATTAGACCGAAGTGTAATCATTTCTATTGCAGATACAGAAGGCAAAATTATAAAAGTGAATGAGGTGTTTTGTCAAGTTTCTCAATATTCAGAAAAAGAACTTTTAGGTAAAGACCACAATATTGTAAATTCAGATTATCATTCCAAAGAGTTTTGGCAAGACATGTGGCAAACCACAGCAAGAGGAAAAATATGGCGTGCCGATGTCAAAAATAAAGCAAAAGACGGTTCTTTTTATTGGGTGGATACAGTCATTAACCCTATGTTGGATAATAATGGTAAAATAATGAGTTATTTATCTATTCGTTATCTCATTACAGATAGAAAAAATCAAGAACTGGAAATTCAAATAAATCAAGAACAGTTACAGACTACTGAAGAAGAATTACGTCAAAACTTAGAAGAGTTAGAAGCACAGCGAGATTATATTCAAGAGGTTAATAAAGAAGCAAAAGAAAAGAGTGAAATTTCAGAAAGAAATAGTCAAGCTCTTTTAGAACTGAACAAAAGCAAAGATATTTATACTGGTAATTTAGATATAGCTTTTGAAGAAATTACCAAGAAAGTTGCTAACATATTAAATATAGAACGTGTAGGTATTTGGCAATACAATACTACAAACGAGGTTAAAATTACTGCTCAAAAACAGTACGAAACAACAGAAAAAGGATATATTTTTACCAAAGGTGCAGAAGTAAAACAAAAAGATACACCTATCTATTTTGCTGACTTAGTAACAGAGAAAAATATAATTGCTGACTTTGCCCACAATCACCCTGCTTTAGTAGAGTTTGTAGATGCTTATCTAATTCCATTAAAAATAAATTCTATGCTTGATATTCCTTATTTTGTAGATGGGGAATTTGCAGGTGTAATTTGCTGTGAAACTCAAGGGCAGTACAAAAATTGGACACTTGAAGATATTTCTTTTGTCAAAGGAGTAACAGATATTATTACTATTGTCACCAAAACTTGGCAACAATTAGAAGAGCAACAAAAAGTAAAACAAAATGAGAAATTACTATTCCATTTCTTAGATAGAATTCCTGCTGGAGTATTGATTATTGATAAAAATGGATTTCCATTTTTTGCTAATGAATTAGTAAAAGAAATGCTCGGTAAGGGAATAGTTCCTTTTGGCGAAGGCGATGGTATAGCTACCGTCTATCCAGCCAAAATAGCAGGTACAGATGAAGATTATCCACAAGAAAAATTACCTGTTTTTTTGGCACTTCAAGGAAAAAGTAGTCGGGTTGAGAATATGGAAATTATCAAGGACAATAAACGTATTCTTTTAGGAGTAAATGCTTCTCCTATAGCTACTGATAATCAAGACATTGGATATGCAATTGCTGTTTTTCAAGATATTACAGAACGAAAAGCACAAGAGTTAGAAGTAAAAAAGAAAAATGCAGAACTAGTTGCAACAGAGGAAGAACTACGCCAAAACATGGAAGAACTTCAAGCTACACAAGAAGCTATGAGAGAAAAACAAACTCGTATAGAAGAATCTAAAGTAGCTTTAG
Organism: Bernardetia sp.; assembly: GCA_036846465.1. GTDB lineage: Bacteria > Bacteroidota > Bacteroidia > Cytophagales > Bernardetiaceae > Bernardetia. Next base: position 1,739 of record DAIUBX010000325.1, on the reverse strand, counting down.
AAAAGCAAAACCAAAAGTTGGCTTCCAATGAAGCTGTACTCAAAAAAGCATTTGAAAAAATGAAAGCGCAAGAAAAAGAGTTGAGAGAGAATTTAGGTTTCATGCAAGCACACGAGGAAGAGATACGTCAGAATATGGAAGAGTTAGAGGCTACACAAGAAGCTATGGAACAAAAACAGAAACTGATAGAAGAATCAAAAATAGCCTTAGAAAAACAAAATGAAAAACTGGTTTCTAATGAAGCTGTACTCAAGAAGGCTTTTGAGAAAATGAAACAGCAAGATATTAAGCTCAGAGAAAGTTTAGATGCATTACAGACACAAGAAGAAGAACTGCGTCAGAATATGGAAGAGCTACAAACTACACAAGAGGTAATGGCTTACCAAAAAGATATACTTGAAATTAGTAATCGTCAAATTACTAAAAGTATTAGTTACGCAGAAACAATACAAAAGGCTATATTACCATCAAAGAAACTAATCAAAGAAGTACTACCTGAAAGTTTTGTTATTTATAAGCCTAAAGATATTGTTTCAGGAGATTTTTATTGGTTATCTAAACATGAAAATAAAATACTTGTTGGTGTAATTGACTGTACAGGACATGGCGTTCCGGGGGCATTCATGAGCTTAGTTGCTTCTAATATTTTAGGTGAGATTGTTAATCAAAAGGGAATTTTAGAGCCTAATAATATACTTAATGAACTACATAAAGGAGTGGTCAAAAAACTCAATCAAAAAGAAGGTGCAAATAATGATGGAATGGATTTGACGCTCTGTCTATTAGAAGAAATACCAAATAATCAAACTCAACTAACTTTTGGTGGTGTCAAACAGGATTTATACATTGTTAGAGATAAAGAACTCATTGAACTCAAAGGCAATAGACGCTCTATTGGAGGAGAGAAGCGAGATGATGAGAGAAATTATACGCAAGAAAGTATTGTTCTTCAAAAAAATGACGCTGTCTTTTTGGCTACTGATGGATATGCAGATCAAGCAAATGAAGATAGAAAAAGTTTTTCGAAGAAAAATTTTAGGGAACTCATGTTAGAAGTAGCACATTTATCAGCAAAAGAACAAATGAAAATTTTTGAAACACGTCTTGATCATCATCAAAAAGCTACAGAACAGCGAGATGATATTACCCTTTTGGGAATCAAACTATAACTTTTTTTAATTTAGCATTTTTTTATTAAAAAAAAAAATCGGCTAACATGGAATTTAATATATTGGATTATCAGTTTAGTAAAGAGCAGGACTTGCTACTGTATTACAAAGGTGAGTTTGATGACTCTACGCTTTTGGAAATTACCTCTTTTCTTAAGGAGCAGTTTCGCGAACTCCCCAGAGTGAGCAAAAAAGTCTTTGCCGTTTCGGTCGAATTGGCACAAAACATCGCTTACTATTCGGCAGAGGCTAATCGTTTTGGCAGCCACAAAAGCAAGTACGGCGTAGGCATTATGCTTGTCGCCAATCACCCCGAAGAGGTCGTACTTACTTCAGGAAACTTGATTCAAAAGGCTGACTTGGACGAAATCATTAGGCGCTGTGAGGAGATCAACCAACTGCAACAGTTAGAGTTGCGGCAGTTGAAAAAAGAAATTCGTAACCAGCCCAGACGCGAAGGACACAAAGGCGGAAACATAGGGCTGGTGCAGGTAGCCATCAAGTCCGAAAGCCCCCTAAAGGTAACGCACAAAGACGTGGACAATGGCATGGCTTTTTTCACGCTTTCCA
>DAIUBX010000324.1:0-4500 GCA_036846465.1 Bernardetia sp. | reverse complement strand
AAAATGCTATAAGCGAATCACTTAAATTATCTAATCTACATTCCATATTTCCTATATAAGTAGGAGAAGGATAAGACATTTCTAATAATTCTTTTTTTGAAAATGTTTTATAAGCTCTATTTACATCATCTTCAAATCTCATTTCAATCATTAGACTATCAAAAGAATCTGTTTCCATTTTCATGATCTCTTCAGAATTTTGCCCAAAAGCAGTAGAAGAAATAAGCAAGAAAAAACTGAATAAGATGATTTTCATAAAAATAATTAGTTTTGGTTTTCTATTTTAACGATATAAATGAAGAGATAATTTTATAACAAAAAAAGCCAATCATTTTGAAATAATTGGCTTTTCATTTTTTTATAAAAATCTAATCTACCACAGCCATTCCAATTTCATAAAGTTGTCTTTTTAGTTTACTTCTAAGTGCGTTGTCATTGTTTGCACTTTTCAATAACCAAACAGCATCGGTAGTTGTATCAATTAAATTCTCTAAGTCAATTTTTTGAGCCGTAGGGACAAAATCTTTTACAAAAAAAGCAGTTAGTTCTTTTACTTTTTCTATCGTATGCGAAATTGCCGAATGAAGATTTGAATCTAAATTTTGTATTACTTCTTCTACATTTGGTTTCAAAAGAAAAGAAACAGGAATTTTATAAAGCTCAATCGTTTCTTTTTCGTCTTTTTTATCTTCTTTTACAAAAACACAAAAAGGATTTTGTTTGCCTTCTGATGCAATACTATTGTATTCTTTTCTAACTTGTTCAAAAGTAGATGTATCAAAAAAGAGAGCTACTTTTTCTTTTTTGTGATAAGTAGAATCTAAAAGGTCAGCTTCTAATCGTTTGAATAAAGTTCTGAAAAAATACGGTCTTTTGGCAGTATGAACCCTACAATTAAGAGATTGATAAACCAAATAGGTCATAAAATCGGTTGGCGAAAGTCCAATTTCGGCAGCCTGACGGAAAATAAGCGATGTAGGCGACATGCCTGGTAATGTATTGATGTCAATGAGTTCGATCGTATTTTCATTGGTATAAAAACCGTCAATTCTTGCACAGGCATCAAACTTAAAGGTTTGAAAAATCTCCTTACATTTTTCTTGAATTTCGATAATTTTGTCGGTTGGAATGTCTATCGGAATGCGTTTTTGACTTGCATTAGGTAAATATTTTGCTTCAAAATCATACACTTGTGTCAATGTTATTATTTCTGTTGGAGGAAGTGCAATGGCTTCTAAATTTTCATTTTGAATGACACCACAAGAAAATTCCTTTCCTGATAAATGTTGTTCAAACAAAACCATATCTTCACTTTCAAAAGAAAATAAGAGGGCATCATCTTCAGAATAAGAGAAAAAGTCGTTTAGTTTTGTAATTAGTTTTATTGGAGAATAAATAATTTGTTCGCCCAAATTTCCACCTAAAAGTGATTTTTCTTCAAAAATAACGGGCAAACCAATTCCTTTTTCTAGGCTCATTAGTCCGTTTACATATTCTTTTCGTTGTGGCTCTGTAAGCTGAGTCCATTCATTTTTAGAAATCTGACGAGCAAAAAAAGAAGTGTTTACAGCTTTTACAAAAGTATCTAAATCATCTACTTTCAAAATCGAAACACCAATAGAAGAACCTTGATACGGAGCTTTTATGACAATAGGCAAACCTAATTTTGATTTTAATTCTTCAAAAAGCTCACTTCTATCACACTTCTGCCAATCATCTTTTCGCATCATGTGATACTTTCTGCTGCTTCCTAAACTCAATTTTTCATTTACAACCTGTTGCAAATGCTTGTCGATAGAAAAAGAAGAAGGGAAAATTCCACAACCCGAATATGGAATCTGCAACCACTCAAAAAGTCCTTGTAACATACCATCTTCTGCAAATGTGCCATGCAACATCAAAAGAGCAAAATCTATATGTTCTGATAGGTTTTCGGCAGGAATTGGTGTTCCTACCTGTTCCATTATCTTTCTATGTTTTTCTTTTGTTAAATCTTCAAGTGTTTCGATATAGACAGGCGAAAACTCATCGTATTCTTTTGGAATAGAGTCTTGAGGAGGATAAAAATGAGAAATGGCTTTATGCTCAAACTGAACAGGATTAATTTTGATAAACTTTCCTAAGCTATCCACCAAAATATAAACAGGCTCAAAAAGTGAACGGTTGAGGGTTTGGGAAACTGTTTTTGCTCCTGAAAATGAAATTTCACGCTCACGAGAAACCCCACCAAAGAAAACACCTATCTTTATCATAAGAAATAATTACGAATTAAAAATTAAAAATTACGAAAGTAATAATTTGATAATCAATGAGTTATATAATAAAAAACGTGTGTAGTTTTGCCTTTTTATAGAATAAAAACCTTATTAACAAAGATAAATCAATCACTACTTTATTTTATTAAATTTTGAAAAATAATTTGGTTTTTCTGATTTTTTAGCTACAAATAGTATTTTGTTTAAGTCTCTACCTTTAGGTCTGACTTGAATAAAATAAGCCTTTTAGAATCAGAAATGCGAATTTTAACTTGGTCAGATTCGGTACAGACCAAATTAAAATAAAAGTTAGAACTTAAAATACAACGTTTCGTTAAATTGTCGGAAGAGCCAATAATTTTACTCTTTTGAGCTTTCAGCCTGTTTTTGTTCTTTTTCTGCTTGTAACTCTGCAATTACAGCTCTTAATTTTTGTTCATTTTTCTCGGCTTCTTCTAACATTGTATTGATTATTTTCTCTTTGCGTTCCATTTCTTCTTGTGTGGCTTGAAGCTCTTCCACATTTTGTCGCATTTCTTCCTCTTGTGCTGAAGCTACCTCACGTTGCATTTGAGATTCCTCCAAAAGTTTGCGAGTACGGCTTGTATTCAATACTGAAATAATAGAAGAGGTAATATTTTCACATACTTTTTCGACAAATTCTATTTCATATTTTTGAAGTGTTTTGAAGGCAGCCAGTTCTAAAATACCTATACTTTCCTCAGAAATTGTGAGAGGAACAAATAATAAAGAAACAGGTTTTGCACTTCCTAAAGCCGAACCAATATGCAAGTAATCACTAGGTAGGTTTTCCAAATAAAGTGTTCGGTTTTCTTGATATGTTTCGCCTATAAGCCCTTCTCCTATTTGAATGGTGTTTTTTCGGTTTTTATGTGAGTCGTAAGCAAACCATGCTTTTAATTCTAATTCTTTTTCTGAATGCACATCTTGAGTTATTAGATATAAACTGGCTTGAGAAATAGTCAAATATTTTACAATTTCACTTACAAAAATTTGAGTTAGTTCATCAATATCTTCGTTAAAATCTCTCAATATTTTAGCAAAATGAGCTTCTCCTGTTACTGCCCAGTTAAGTTGTTCGTCTTTTTCGGCAATCATTTTTAGGCTATCACGCATATTTATAAATGCTTGTCCGACTTCTCCATTTTCATTGAAAGGAATTACTTGGGTATCAAATTTTTCATTTCCAACATCTTTAGCAAATATTTTTAAGCGTTCCATATCATGTGCCAAATGATTGAGAGCTGTTTCAATAGGTGTAATTTCATCATTTTCAGCCGTTTTTATTTGATTAGATAAATTCCCTTTTGCAATCTGACGAAGAGAGTGTTTAATTATATGCAAACGCAGTAATAACCTATGATTGATAGAATAAGCAAGCCAAATACAAATTAAAGTCAAAATAATCATCCAACCTGGTAAAACGATAACCCACAGGTTTTGAGTATGAAAACTAATAGCTGCTTTTGCTCTATCTATTTCTTCATTTTGAATATTAATAATAAGTTCCAAGACAGCACGTACATCGTCAGTTAGAAGCTCTAATTGGTCAACTTGACGCACTCTTTCTGTTTTTGAGTCTTCCTTTAAATCAGCATTTCTAGCAAAATACTTTTGTTCTACATTATTTTGTTCTTTTCTCAAACGATTTGCCTTTGTTCTTACATCATAAACAAGCGAAATAACGGCTTCGTTGCGCCATTGGTCAGTATAATTACTCAATGCACCTAATGCAACATCACAATCTTTCCAAACTGTTTCTCGTTCAGAGCGATATTCTTCTTCGCTGGTTGCTAAATAAATGGCTGTCAGACTGGTGCTACTACTGATGCAATCTTCAATTACTTTTGAATAATATTGAGTAGGAGCTGTATTGTCAATAATATGATTGTACTGATAAATAATTTGATTATTTATATACCACCATGTTCCAATTAAAGTAAATGTTGCCAAAAATCCCATCAAAGTTATGCTCATGGTAATCTTACCACGAAAATTTTGTGGAGATAAATACAGCCAAATAATATTTTGTTCCTTTTTTGCCATTTAAAAAATAGTGTCTATTTCTGTATTATTTCGTTATTAATTTCTTTTTTTGAAAACATAGGGTAAGATAGTTTTTTTTATTGAATTTTGAAGAAGTTTTTTGATAAAATGTAGAAAATCAAGTTCAGTATTAAATTATCAAATCAAATTCTTCCAAGTTCCTTTCATAAAATTATAC
>DAIUBX010000323.1:0-4504 GCA_036846465.1 Bernardetia sp. | reverse complement strand
AATACGCCTCTTTCATTTTATTAAAAATTTCTTGATTGCAATACGGATAAATCGAAATTTCCATATCATCGCCTTCTTTTTGAGTCAGATTTTTAAGAAAAAATTTTGGCAAACGTGGACGATTTCCTGTTCCTTCAACACTTTTTGCACCCAAACCAATCAAAGGATCAACGGTATAAGCCATTAGATAAGTTGGTTGTGCTGGGATTATTTCTTGAATAATATCGGCTTTATTTTCTTTTCCTGCACTTTGTTTTTGCTTAAAAGCAATTACTTTTTCTAAATTTTCTTCTTGAAATTTGCCAGATAATTTTGGGCGCAAGGCAGTAATAACGGCATTGATTTGAGTTTGTGCTTCCTGTTTTTTGGTCGCCATTTCTTGATTGTTCGGCTGTAATTTTGAAAAAGCATCGGCAAATTGTAATGCAGTATTTGCATAACGCCATGCAAAACCTAACTGATTTGGCGTTGTGGCGTACTGTTTAGATTGATTGATATAAGTCTGAACATTTTTTGCTAAATCTGAATAAAAATTACTTTTTACATTCGCTTTCCAAACATAATATTTAGTAACATATTTATTTGCAGCTCGTAATTTGGTCGGTAAAGCATCATTATTTGCAGCTCCGTATTCCATTCCTTGAGGCATTTCAGCTTTATTTCCATAAAATTTGAAGGTTTCGGGCGTGATTTTTTTGTCTTTTTCGATTTGCTCTTCTAAGTCATTTACCAAAAACAAAAACTTTTCAATTTTGGCAGGTTTTAGTTCGTACATACTCAAAAAATAACCTTCATAAACGCCTTCACGCCAAACCATAGCCTCACATTCTGAGGTAACACTTTGGTAAAAAGTCCAAAAATAGGCTTCTTGTTCGGCACTCAATTTTTTAGATGATTGATTTGAATTAGTAGAACTGGTGGAAGTATTTGAACTTGTGTTGGTTTTGGTTTCCTCTTTTTGGCTGGTGGAATTGTCTGTTTTTTTGTCTTTTGTCTTGTCGTTCGCCTTTTGTATGGCTTTATTTTTTAATTTATTGAGGTTGATTTGTGCCTCTGCTTTAAAGGAAGTTCCTAAAAAGAAGAAAAGAAGAACGACTAAAAATAAATTGGTTTTCATAATTTTTTTGATTTTTTGGTGGTTTCTTAAATTTGATGCGTATTACTCTTCAAACATACGTGAAACCTAAAAAAAAGCAAAAAAAACAGGGTGGACAAAAAGTGGACATTGTATAAACCATTGATTTACAGTGCATTAGCCAATTAATGCGTAAATCAAACATAGAAAAATTATCCTCAAAAAAAATTTACATACCAAAATTATCTGCCGTCAGGATAATTAAGAATGAAAGATTGTAGTGCATTTTGTGTGTTTTCATCAAGATTTTTACGAAGACGGTATCTACTTTTTTTGACTGAACTCGGATTGACTCCCAAAATATCACTCGCTTGTGTGTCCTTCAATCCCAATTTTTCGATGGCACAAATCTTTAATTCATTAGAGGAAAGTTGTGGAAACTTATTTTGCAGACGATGAAAAAAATTAGGATAAATTCTTTCAAAATTTTGTCTAAACTTCGTCCAGTCATTCTCAGTAGAAATTTTGGTTTGAAGGAGTTTTTCCAAATTTTCTATTTTTTCTATTCGCTCTGCTTTATTTTTATCCTCCTTTTGTTTGTTCTGCAAAAGTTCTAGTTCTTCTTGTATTTCAATAATTAAATCATCTTTTTCTAATAAATTTTGAGCAAAATTAATCAGTTCTTGTTCTTGTGAAAAGAGTTCCTGTTCTTGTAATAAAAGTCTGGTGCGTGTATTTTTGAGTTGCAGTTGTTTTACTCTAAAAATAGCCAACGCAAGACCTATCAAAACCAAAATAAAAGCAATAGAAGCATAAAGTAAAATTTGTTTACGTTCGTTTTGGGCTTGTAAAAGTTGGTTTTCTTGTTCCTTTTTTTCGGTTTCGTACTTGGTTTGCATTTCCGTTATTTGTTGATTTTTTGTTTCTGAAAAAACGGAATCCTTTACTGTAATATAATTTTGAAGTGTTTTGAATGCCTCTTGATGCTTTCCTCTTTTGGCTTGAATTTCTGCCAATTCTTGTAGTGTTTTTTGGACATCATTTTTCATATTCAGCGTTTTTAATATCTCAAGGGCTTTTTTTACATTTTCTTCAGCTTCTGCAAGTTGATTATTATCTTTATAAACAGACCCAATATCTAGCAAATTAATGGCTACTCCTGATTGATTTCCTATTTTTTCATCTATTTCAAGTGATTTTTGATAAAAAATAAGTGCCTTTGGATAATCTTTTAATTCTCTATACATATATCCAATATTTGTATTGACAGAAGCCAAACCTCTCATATTTTGATTTTTTTCGTGGTGCTCAACGGCTTTTTGATAATAAACAAATGCTTCTTCATTATTCTGCATTGCACTCATTATATTGCCCACAAGGTCATAGGTATTTCCAATCGTTTTGGTATCCTTAATTTCTGTTTTGAGTTGTATTGTTTTTTGGGCATATTCAAGAGCTTTTGTATAATTTTCCAATTCAAAATAGAGCGTTCCAATATTATTATTGAGCCTAGACTGCCCTATTTTATCATTTAATTGCTCATACATTTTGAGGCTTTTTATAAAAAAATCAACTGCCTTTTCAAAATCGCCCAAACGATAATAATTAGTTCCCAAACTTCCAAAAATATGTGCTTTTACTAAATCAGAATTACTTTTTTGTGCTAAATCAAGAGCTTCTAAAAAAAGTTGATTTGCCTTTTCAAAATCGGATTTGAATTGATAGGCTTGTCCTAATTGTTGAGTAGCAGAGGCTTGTTTGGTTAAATTATCTATTTTTTGTGCCAAATCAAGGGCTAATGAAGCGTGATAAATAGCCGAATCTGTATCTTTGACAAGATAGTGAATCGTAAAAGCAAGATGAATATTTATTCTTGTAGTGTCGTGAGTTGCTTTATTGAGTTCTGTTTTAAGGCTATCTAAGAAATTATTTTGAGCAAAAACAGAATTAAAAAGTAAACTAAAAAACCATACAGATATACAAATTAAAAATACGTTTAATTGTAATTTTGATTTAAAAATAAATACTACCATCAACTCAAAAAATTAAGTTAGAATTACATTATAGTTCAAAGTAACACAAATAAACCATTTTTTTAGATATAAACTAACTCCTCAAATTTGTAAGTAGATAAAATTTCTTTTTTTGTATGTAGTACTTTCGCAAATGACTTTTTTAACAGAAGAATATTCTGTTTATGTCGGTCTGCCCTACGGGACTGACCTTATTTTCATACTTAGGTCAGCCCGATAGGGCAGTACCGAAGAAATAACAAAATAATCTTTGGTGAATGATTGATTTTGCGAAAGTCCTAAATTTATAAGTAGATAAAAATTATTTTTTTGTGTAAAAAAATAAAATTTGATTTTTATAAAAAATATTATAAGTATTTTATAATTTAGTTTGGAAATGTTTTTTTATAAAAAATATTAAAAATAGAATTTAAATAAAAAAATTAGTGAACAAGATTTAACTAATTTCAAAAACAAATACAAATTAGATATTCCTCAAGATTAGAGATTTAAGTAAAAATACAATTTCAAATACTTTCTATTCAGTTAAAAATACGTATTTTTCGGAAAAATTTATACATTCACTATTTCTTTTGAAAAAACTATATTTATTTCAATGAAAATTTCAATCGCAAACGACCACGCAGGAACAGAATACAAAGAGTTTTTACAAAATTACTTAGCCAATTTAGGACACGAAATAAAAAACTTTGGTACAGATAGTTCAGATTCGGTAGATTATCCCGATTTTGCACATCCTTTGGCTGATTCTGTTACTAAAAAAGAAACTGAATTAGGGATTTTGATTTGTGGAAGTGGAAATGGAATTGCTATGAGTGCCAACAAACACGCTGATATTCGTGCTGCAATCTGTTGGAATGAAGAACTAGCTGCTCTTGCTCGTCAGCACAATAATGCCAATGTAATTTGTATTCCTGCTCGTTTTGTAAGTAAGGAATTAGCTCAAAAAATGGTCGAAACTTTCTTAAAAACTGATTTTGAAGGAGGAAGACACCAAAAAAGAGTAGAAAAAATATCTTGCTAAAATTTCACTCTATACTCCAATTCAAAACCTTTCTAAACTCAAACTGTTGTAGTCAGTCTATAAACACACATTTTTTATTTATTTATTTTTATGCAAATTTTCTTTACTGTTCGTGAGCATCTTTCAGAATCCACGCCTTGTATTTACTTATTAGGTGAAAATTTTGACAACCTTCCTTCTACTTTTTCTGATAATTTTCCAGTTTCTTCTTTGGTAAACTATTTTGAAAAAGAGCAAACACCAACTTCTGTTTTTTTAGACAATCAAGTTGTCTTTGCTGTTCCTTATCTTGCTCCAACACAAGAAAATTATGTGCATAAAGAAAAAATGCGTCATAAATTATGTTCAAATTGTTTTTCTTTTTTGTGATTT
>DAIUBX010000322.1:2100-4526 GCA_036846465.1 Bernardetia sp. | reverse complement strand
AGGTAATTTTGTAATTGAGGACAGTAAGTATTATTCTTTCTTAGTACCTTTGTGGCTTAATTTAGTAAATTATTCCGTTTGGACAAGCTAAAAAGACTTTTTATATAATCACTGTATTTAATCACTATGATAAAATTTATAAAATTTATTTGGATACTTTCAATGCTTGCCGTTGGAGGTGTTCTTTTATACGAAAATATAGTTCTTCAAGTTCCTATTACCATCAAAATTGATGATGTAGGTGGAGTGTTTAATTTAACTAAAAATGGTTTTTTCTATCTTTTTTTAGCTGCCATTGTTGTCTTTAATGGAATACTTATGATTTTGGGGGCAGTTATTCCTACGTTACCAGAAAAGTTTTTACCCATTCCAAAACGAAGTTTTTGGGCAAAAAATCAGACTACACGCCTCATGCTACTCAAAAACTTCAAACTTTGGACAAAAGGTGTAGGTATTTTTATCAATCTTTTTATAATCGTTTATTTAGTTTCTATTCAAGTTGAAAATGGTGCAACTCCTGCATTTCCTTTTAATGCTTCTATTTTATCAACTATTGTTTTGGTACTTTTGGCAGGTTGGTTAGTCTTGTTTTTTGCTTGGTTTGGAATAAACAAAACGGCTGCTGAAAAAGTCAGAGTAGAACAAAAAAAATAAAAAGCACTACAAATAGAACTCTCGTCATTTCTTCAATTAAATAAAATTTTAACTCTACTTTATGTGTGGAATCTTGGGTGCAATGCCTGCACAAAATCGTGATTTATTTGAAAATGCTCTTTCTCTAATTGCTCATCGTGGACCAGATGGTTTTGGAATATGGAATGAGGAGAATAGAATTTCATTAGGGCATCGTCGCCTTTCTATTTTAGATTTGTCAGAAGCAGGAAAGCAACCCATGACTTTTATGGATCGCTATACCATTACATTTAATGGAGAAATCTTTAATTTTTTAGAAGTAAAAAAAGAATTGCTGCAAAAAGGGTATTCATTTGTATCAGAAAGTGATACCGAAGTTATTTTGGCAGCCTTCAATGAATGGAAAGAAAAATGCCTAGATAGATTTAATGGAATGTGGGCGTTTGCTATCTGGGATAAAAACGAACAATCTCTTTTTTTGGCGAGAGATAGATTTGGAATAAAGCCTCTTTATTATTCTTTCAGTGAAAATGGATTTGTGTTTGCTTCCGAAATGAAGGCTATTTTTCCTTTTTTGAAAGAAATAAAACCTTCATCAGATTTTGAGTGGTGTCAGAGTAATATTTTTAGATATGAAGCGACTGAAAAAACACTTATAGATGGAATAAAGAGGTTTCCAGCAGGACATTATGCCTTCTTTAAAAAGGAAAATAGTGATAAAAGACAACTAAAACCAATTCGTTTTTGGGAAACATTAGATAATTTGGTTGGAGTTCCGAAGACGTATGAGGAGCAAGTTGAAAAATTTAGAGAGCTTTTTTTAGATGCCTGTAAGCTGCGTATGCGTTCGGATGTACGTATCGGAACGGCTCTTAGTGGTGGAATGGACTCTAGCGCAGTTATTTGTGGAATGGCTGCCATTCAAAATCAAGAAAAAGATGCCCGAGTTGCAAAAGATTGGCAAAATGCTTTTGTAGCTTGTTTTAAGGATACACCTTTTGACGAATCTGTTTATGCCAAAGAAGTAACTGATTATTTGGGTATAGATGGTATTTTTGAAGAAATAAATCCAACCAAAGGAATTGATGATTTAGATGAATACTTATGGCTTTTTGAAGATATGTATTTAACAAGTCCTATTCCTATGATAGAAATTTATAAAACTATCAAAAAAAATGGTGTAACAGTAAGTATAGATGGACATGGAGCAGACGAGCTACTTTCTAGTTATGGAAATAGAATTTTGCTTAATGCAAAAGACACTCCTTTTTCTCCCTCAAAGATAAAACACGTTTTGAAATTGTATGAAGGGTTAAGCGAACAAACAGATACCTCTTTTAGTAAAAGGCTAAATGTATTGATAGACACGTATGGGGGTAGAAAACCTTTATTGTTACATTACCTAAATTCTATTTCACCAACTCGCTTTAATGACAATTTAAGTAATGGACTTGCATCAACCAATCCCAAAATCCAAAAACAACTTGGTTTTTTTACAGCACAACTCTACGAAGATTTTCATCAAACTATTTTACCTACTTTGCTTCGAAACTACGACCGTTATTCGATGGCTGCAAGTGTAGAAGTCAGAATGCCTTTTATGGATTATCGTTTGGTTTCCTACTGCTTTTCTCTACCAGCAGAAGCAAAAATAAAAAATGGTTATACAAAGTCTATTTTGAGAGATGCAATGGCTCAAAATATGCCTCAAAATGTAGTTTGGCGAAAACCTAAAATAGGATTTAATACTCCAATTGTACAATGGTTACAAGGAGAATGGAAGGAATTTATCT
>DAIUBX010000322.1:1735-2090 GCA_036846465.1 Bernardetia sp. | reverse complement strand
AGAATCAAATGACTTCAAGACTTCTAATTTAATCAATCAAAATGCTGTTAAAAAACAAGTAGAAAAGGTAATTAACACCCCCAACATAGCCTATTTAGAAGGCGAAAAAGCATGGGCAATGCTAATGCCTTATTTTTGGGAAAAATCAGTCCTAAAACGTAAAATAAACTCATGAGAATGTTTTGGCACAATAATTTGATTATACATTCTATACTATCAAAATTATTTCCTATCAGAATCATTATATCAATCAACTATGAAAACTAGAAAAATTAAAAAAATCAAAGAAAACACATTGAAAACAGTTTCATTTTCTATCTTACTATTAATTATTTTTTCAGCATTCAATTTTGCA
>DAIUBX010000322.1:0-1725 GCA_036846465.1 Bernardetia sp. | reverse complement strand
ATATAAAAAATCAGCTACCTGAAAAATATACAAGAAAAACGATTGGAGAAGGAGTAACACTTCTCATTCCTAATAATTTTGTAGAAATGTCTGATGAAGAAATTGCATCAAAATATTTCACTCCAAAAAGACCATTAGCTATTTTTAGAAGCCCAGACAAAAAAGCTGAAATTGGTGTCAATTCAAGTATTTTTGAATGGGGAGAAGTCGGTTTAGAAAGCGAAATGAATATGGAACTTCTGAAAGGATTTTATAAAGGAGCGATTGCAAATTCATTTTATGAAAAAGTAAAATTTTTGAATGAAGGCGAAATTATCAGTATTGGAGACAGACAAGCTATTCTTTTTGAGTTTATTGGAGCTATTCCAGAAGACCCAGATGCTATAATTAACAAAGGAGGGAAATCTCGTTATCATCAAGTTTTGTATAGCGTTTATAATGGAAAAGTCCTTATCGTTAATTTTAATGTAATCGGAACAGATTATACCTACTGGCAAGAACACGCTACAAAAATGATTACTTCTGTGAAGATTTAATTTTTTGTCGTTGGTGGAGACGCCAACAACAGTTAAGACCTACCCACGAATTTATCCGTGGGTTTTATTTTGATAGAAATTTTGTAGATTTAATATCAAAAATAACCAAACCTAGAACTAAAACTGTGATTAAGGAATATAAAATGAATTTACTTTAAAAAATCCACGCATTACTAAACAGGGTTAAAACTCTGTTTTTATTGAAATTCTCTAATATCCATTTCCTAATCTCTAATTCCCATTTCCTAATCTCCAATCCCTAAAATAAAATGACAAAACCTTTTTCAGTCGCCAGTATGCAGAATGTGCTTTTAGCACAAGAAAGTCGAACTATTTTTGAAAATGTAAACTTAGAAGTAGCAAGTGGCGAATTTGTCTATTTAATTGGAAAAACAGGAAGTGGAAAATCTACTATTTTGAAGGCTTTGTATGCTGATTTACCTGTTGAAAAGGGCGAAATTGTGGTGGCTGGTTATCGTGTCAATCATTTACAACCTTCTGAAATTCCATTTCTTAGACGAAAAATAGGAATTGTTTTTCAAGATTTTCAATTATTTACAGACCGTAGTGTTTTTGAAAATTTAGCTTTTGTGATGTGTGCAACAGGTTGGACAGACAAAGTAAGCATTCAGCACCGAATAAACCAAATTTTGAAACAAGTCGGTATCGATGACCTTATGTACAAAATGCCTCATCAGCTTTCAGGAGGAGAACAGCAGCGTGTTGCTATTGCTAGAGCCTTATTAAATGACCCTTTGATTGTTTTGGCAGATGAGCCAACAGGAAATCTTGACCCAACTATTGCCAATGATATTCTGAATGTTTTTGTAGAAATAAATAAAGCAGGAACAGCCGTTCTGATGGCAACTCACCATCATAATTTCTTAAAAAAACACCCTGCACGAGTGTTTTATTGTGATGAAGGACAGGTAAAAGATATTGATAGAAATTTAGTTATTCAGAAAATGACAGATTAAACTATTTTTGAATCAAATTTTTCCTTCAAAATAAAGTTTTCAGAAAAAAACGCTTTTCTTACCTTTGCGTATGCAAGAAAAAATTATTATCCTAGATTTTGGTTCACAATATACGCAGCTTATTGCTCGTCGTGTTCGTGAACTCAATGTATTTTGTGAAATCCATCCTTTTAATAAAGTTCCTACGATTGATTATCAAGAAGTTAAAGGAA
>DAIUBX010000321.1:4282-4542 GCA_036846465.1 Bernardetia sp. | reverse complement strand
GAAAATGATGAATTGCAGAAAATGTAGTTTTTTGACTAAACGATTCAGTAAATGCAAAAACAGACTTACCGTAAAATAAATTTTTTGATAAGTCTGTTTTTTTATTGTATGATTTTCGAAGACTGAAGTCTTCGGTACGTTTTCTCACGCTAAAGCGTAAGTTACAAAATTACTTCTTTTTCGAAAGTCTTTGTATTTACTCTCAAAATTTGATGATTATTTGTATCCGAAATATATAAATAATTTCCAATTAAAAGAAC
>DAIUBX010000321.1:0-4272 GCA_036846465.1 Bernardetia sp. | reverse complement strand
TTCGGCTCACTAAGTCCACTAATAATAGTTTTTACTGTATTTTTTTCTAAATCCAAAACCTTTATTTTTCCATTATAGGTATCAGCGATATAAACTTCATTTTTTGTATAAAAAACGCCTATTGGATGCTGCAAAACTGCTTTTTGTGC
The DNA here is from genome assembly GCA_036846465.1 of Bernardetia sp. GTDB lineage: Bacteria > Bacteroidota > Bacteroidia > Cytophagales > Bernardetiaceae > Bernardetia. Next base: position 4,123 of record DAIUBX010000321.1, on the reverse strand, counting down.
TGTTCCATCATTATCTCCAAAATCAAAAAGTCCCGAACCTACAATCGTTCTGACTTCTTTTTTCTGTAAATCTATCTGACGAATTGCACTCGCTTCTGCATCGGCTACATACAAAAAATTCTCAAACTGTGTAAGTCCACTTGGTTGATTGAAAGCTACTTTCTGAAAATCATCTCCGTCTGTGAGCTGTTCTTTTCCACTTCCTGCAAAACGCTCGGTTTTATAGTCTTGCAAATTCATTTTTAAGATTTGATGATTTCCTGCATTTGCGATATACATTATATTTGGATATTTTTTGTCGATTAATAAATCCCAAGGCGAATTTGGATTTACATTTTCTCCCCATTTTTTATCTCCAAAATAATAACTTGTTTCGCCTGTTCCACTAATTGTCTTGACGGTTTTGTTGATTAAATCAGCTTCTTTGATTACGTTATTTTTTGTGTCAGCAATATATAATTTTTCTCCATTTTGAGAAAGTGCTAGTCCGTGAGGTTCGTAAAAACTTGTTTCTTCAAAACTTCCTTCTGTATTTCCTTTTTTACCATTTCCAATAGTTTCTAACACTTTGCCTTTCAGATTTATTTTTAAAATTCTATTATTTCCACTATCTGCAATCCAAAAAATAGGTTCATCACTATTGTTATCATTTTCTGTTTTTGCTTCAATAATTTTTGAAGGAAACATCAGTTCTTTTTTCTCTACTTTGGCGAGTTGAAACTCAAATTTTTGTGTGTTTAATTCTGCTTTGTGTTTTTCCTTTAAAGCTAAAATTTGATTACGAGCATCTTCATAAAAAGATTCTCCTGCACGTTGCCAAACTACTTTTCCAGTTGAAGAAATAAGTGTAACGGTAGGCCAAGCACGAATTGCATAATTTTTCCAAACACTCATATCTGCATCATTGACAACAGGGTGATGAACGCCAAATTTTAGAGCTGCTTGACGGATTCGTTGTGTCGATTGTTCTGCACTGAATTTTGCCGAATGAATTCCAATTACGACAAGTTCATTTTCAAATTCTTTTTCTAATTTTTCAAGGTCTGGGATAATGTGTTGGCAATTTATACAACCGAAAGTCCAAAAATCTAATAAAATAATTTTCCCTTTAAAATCAGCCAATTTATACGATTTTTCGGTATTTACCCAGCCAAATTTTGTATCAATTTCGGGTGCAGTAGTGGGAGGAACAATCATATATTTTGGATTGAGTTGGATTACTTTTTTTTCTGATTTGTCTTTATTTACTTCACTTGCCGAGCTTGATTTTTCATTGCAAGAAATTAGAGAAAAGCAAAATAGAAGAGAGAAGAGTAGGATTTTCATTGAACTATTTTTTTAATTAAAATTATTCGTTTCTAGAAATTGCTTTGGAGTTTGAACGATAAGAGAAGAACTAGTAAAATCCTTTTCATTTCTTGTAATAATTACAGAAATATCAGTATTATTTTCAGCACTAAAATTTTGCATTGCATCTTCAAAGTCTTTGAAATCTGAATTTAGGGCAGAATGGACATTATCTCCTTTCATATTTGTAATGTTTATGAACGTTACAAGTTTCTTTAAAATAACTTTGATTGCTTCCTCATCTATTTTAATAAGTACGCTTCAAAATGTAAACGGTGTTTACTAAAGATAGAGGAGATATAAACAAATTTATATGTCCTTCTTCACCCAACTTTAGTATTTTTTCTGCATCGTCAAAGAATTCTTCTCGTTTTCCAAGAACATCAATGAGAGTATTGGTATCTATAAATATATTCATGATTTTTGTTTGTAATTTTCTATAATAGCTGCATCTCTCATAGTTTTGTAATCAGGCATATTATCATCTTTAATAATTCCTGCAATTTCATCAACTAATGATTTTTTTGATTGCTCAATAGTTTTTTCTTCATTTTCATCAGAAATGACTGAATTGGTCGTTTCATGTTGATTAGTTTCTTCTACTTTCTCTTCTTCCAATTTCTGCTTTACAGCCTGTTTGTACTCCAAAGGAAGGTTTTGAACAAATTCTAAGACTTGTTCTAAGGTTAGATTTATGGTTATTGAAGGCATACTTTTTTATTTTTTAAAGGTTTTAAATTTTCTTTCTTTAGTAACGAATTAGAAATCAATTAGGGTTCAATTTTATTTTATAAAAAAAGGAAAAGGCAAGCCTTTTCCCTACAAATTCTTATCAAATATGAACCGTCATTGAGGCTTTGCCGTCAACGAGGATTTTTATCTACTATAATTTTTCTGCAATTTCCATTGGGTTCATTCTTGAATTATAAAACTGAACTGTTTTTCCGTCTTCGCTCACTACATATTTACAGAAATTCCAAGAAGGTTCTTCACCTGTTTTTTCTTTCAACCACGTATATAATGGCGCACGATCTTCTCCTGTAACAGAAATTTTTGAGAACATGTCAAAGTCAGCACCAAATTTAGAAGAACAAAACTCCTTAATTTCAGCCTCTGAACCTGGTTCTTGTCCACCAAAGTTATTAGCAGGGAAACCTAAAACAGTAATTTTATCGCTATATTTTTCTTTCACATTTTGCAAGTCTTCGTACTGAGGAGTAAAACCACATTTTGAAGCTACATTAACAATCATTAGTTTTTTACCTTTGTATTTTGATAAATCAACGTCTTTTCCGTCGATGTCTTTTACTTTAAATTCATATACTGTTTCTGCAGAGGTTGGGTTTGTAGTCGTCATATCTGATGCGTTTGATGTTTTTGGTGTGTTATTGCAGCTTACTGCAACTAGAATTAGTGAGCCTAAAAGGAATAAATTAGAAAATAGAACTTTCATTTTTTTGTAAAAATTAGAGGGGATAAAGTAATTTTGATTTAATTTATGCTAAACACAAAAATAGATTTGAATGTTTATTTTTCAAGATGAGATTTAGAAATTATAACAAAAAACCATTCTTCTTTTCGAAAAATGGTTTTAGTTTTTTCTTTCGGGTTGTGTCGCCCTAACAAATTTGGGTAAGTGATATTACTTATATTGGAACACGAGAAAATCCGATGTATTTAGCATTGGTAATAATGCGTATTCAAAGAAAATAGTTGGGTATGATATTTAGAATAGCTTGGAACTGAAAGTTGGCGAAGCCAAACAGTTGGTTGTTCAAATGCTTAAAAAAAAGAAAAATCAGACAACCTGAAGACAGCCTGATCTATATTTAATTATCTAAAAACCTGTAATGTTATTTCAAGACGAAACATTATCTACTTCTATAAAATAAAAACTGTCCAATCACAAGAACAAACAAGCTCAAAACTGTACTAGCTAAAATAACAAAAAAGTTAGAGAGCCAAAGTGTAAAATTACTTCCTTGTATCAAAAATAAAATGGCATGATGAAGTAATAAAGTAACTCCAGCATAAATTATAAACCAATTAAAGCCTAGATTGGAACGTGTAGGGCTTTCTACATTATCATATCCACCACTTGGGCGCAAAAACTGTAAAAGTGAAGGGCGAATAAAAGCAATAATTACCATTGTTGCAGCATGAACACCTGCTGTATCATAAAAAATATCTACTGCCAATCCTATACTAAAACCCAAAACTAATAGTGCAGTAAGACTTGTTTCGATAGGAAGCAACAACAAAAATCCTACATACATAAAGCAAAAAGCAGTATCAAAAAGAGCTACATTTCTGAAAAGTAGCACTTGAAGAATCCAATAAATAAAAAAACTAATAACTTGGGTAATCGTACTTGGGTTCATTTTCTTATTTCACTTTTCTACTTCTCTATCGTAATTTGTTCTAAAGAATCAATTTCTGATTTGTACTGATTTTCGATAACATACACATAAGAAAGCGTTGTAAAATCAGTAGCCAAACGCATACGAACTTCATTAAAATTTCCTTTTGCAGATGTAAAATTAACTTCTTCTATATGACCTACCAAAAATTCTTTTGGATAAAAATTATTTTCTATACTCGTAACTACCGTATCACCTACCTTTATATCTTTGGCAGAAGTATATAAGAGATTTGAATTTCGATAGTCTTTTCCATCCCATTGTGTAGTTGCATTTACTCCATTTCGTTTTATCTGTGAAGCCACTTGATAATCAATGTGCAATATACTTCTTACTGTTGCATAATTAGCCGAAAC
>DAIUBX010000320.1:0-4558 GCA_036846465.1 Bernardetia sp. | reverse complement strand
CACCGTTCTCAAAAACGAACAAAACGCTTCCTCAGAAGCGTGATTTATTTGCTTTAATCACACTTCTGAGGAAGCGAAACATTCATTTCTGAGGAACTGAATACACAGCAAAATACAATAAAACTGTTTCAAAAGGAGGCTTACAATAGATTTAAATACATTTTTTTATATAAAATACGCAATGGATTACGACATAATTTTTACAGGAGGAGGTGCAGCAGCTTTGATGTTGCTTTACAAAATGTCAAAAGACGAAACCTTATCTCAAAAAAAGATTTTGGTTATTGATAAAGAAACGAAAGATACAAACAACCGTTCGTGGTCTTTTTGGACAAGTCAGAAAACAGATTTTGATATTTTGGTACATAAAGAATGGCAAAAAGTGCGTTTTATTGCTCCCAAAATAGACAAAACAGACACGCTAGACTCCTTAAAATATAAAATGATTCGTGGTATTGATTTTTATAATTTTGTCAATGCAAAACTATCTGAATTTGATAATATAGAATTTTTACAAGCTGAAGTAAGCGACGTAAAATCCATTTCCGATACAGAAGCAGAAGTAAAACTAACAGAAGAATTTGGAAGCAAACTATTCACTTCTGAATACGTTTTTGATTCTCGTTTTACGAAAGAAGATATTCCACCAAAAAGTAATGACTATCATTCTTTATTACAGCATTTTTTGGGCTATGTAGTCGAAACAGACGAACCTATCTTTGATACAGATACAGCACAGCTTTTTGATATGCGATTACCTCAACGAAATGCCGTAGAATTTGTCTATATTTTACCTTTTTCGCCTACCAAAGCCTTAATTGAATACACACTTTTTTCAGGTGAGCTTTTAGAAAATAAAGAATTATATAAAGTGCGTTTGGAAAGTTATATAGCTACAAAATTAAAGTTAGATAATTTTAAGATTTTAGAAGAGGAATATGGCGTAATTCCGATGACAGATTTTAAATTTGAGCAGCCCAAAGCTAAGAATATAATTTATTTAGGAACAAAAGCAGGAAGAGCCAAACCAAGTACAGGCTACGCATTTTTGAGAATGTATAGAGATGCTGAAAATAGAGTGGAAACGTGGAAAAAAACAGGCAAACCACATTATGAAGAGAAATTTAATAAGCAGTTTGAAACCTATGATAAAATGATTTTGAATATTATGGAACGCAATCCAAAAGACATTCAACGCATTTTTACGGATATGTTTCGGAATAATTCTATTGAAAGAGTTTTGCTTTTCTTAGACGAACAAACTGATTTTCTGACGGATTTAAAAATTATGGCTTCTGTTCCTCCAGTTCCTTTTCTGACTTCTATCAAAAATTTGATGACAGGAAAAAAAGGACAACGATTACATCAAGATTCAATTAAATTTGCTTCTTAATTTGATATTCTGTAGCGTACACTTTAGTGTGCGAAGTAGTTCAAGTAAAAAACTTGAACTACTTTTTTTGATGAAATTTATTCGAATAAAATATGGATAACTTGCGAGTAATTTATAGCCACACCATAGGTAAATTTACTCAATAATCTATCTAAAATTAATTGGACATTTTACTTCTTCTCTTCCTCTTGCAGAGCGTCTCAAATCGTATTGTGGCATATAAACAAGACTAATTTCATAACTTCCACCAACTCCAACAAGTGAAGCCAAAGCAAAATCATAACTTACTCCAAACTGCCAGTTTTCCACTTTAAATCCACTTACCAAGGCAAGTGAAGAAGAGGGCAATGTTTGAGTTCCACTACGAGTAGGCAAACCACGATACCAAGCTCCTGCATACAAAAAATCCCATTCCCAGTTTACACCAAAATCAAACTGAGTAAAAGGATTTTGATATTGAAAAATAGCAGAAGGAACAAGGGTATGTTCATCATTAAGAGCAATTCTGTAACCTGTTTGTGCTGTAATTCGGATAGGAATTTGGTCTTGAATGGCAGTAACAGAAATATTAGGCTGTAAGAGATGATAGGCTGCTGCACCAATCCACATTTTAGAATTGTAGGCTACAAAACCAGTTCCGAAATCAGGATAACGAAGTGTAAAGTTTCCAAACTCCTCTGCCGTTACGTTTCCACTAAGCATAGCATCTTCAAAACGTAAGCCGTCCATTCCCTGACTACGCTGCCCATAACTAAGTTGCCCTGCCATAGAAAGCTGCCAATCATTTGAAAACTGAACTCTGTAGGAATAAATTGCAGCCACTTCTAAGTTATTTGCATTCAAAGAACCTACTCTATCTTGTTTTATCCAACCTCCTAAAGCTCCTCTTCCTGTTCCTAAATTATAATCAAATCCACCAAAAAAAGACTGAATGCCTCCATTTACACCATACCATTGTTGGCGATACAAAACCGATGCTCTCCAATGTGGAACTGTTCCTGCCCAAGCTGGATTGACAGTCATGGGCGCACTCCAAAACTGCGTAAAACGGCTATCTTGTGCCAAAACAGGACTGGAAAAAATATAAAAAGTTGAGATTATACAAAGAACAAAAGCTATAGGTTTCACTTTATTTGTTTCAAATTTTAATGTCATTATATTTTACTATTACTCAGTTTTAAATTGAACGAATTATAAAAAGAACGTTCAAATTCTTATTTTATTCACAAATTTATTGATTTCTAATTAGTTTTTATAAAAATAGTATTTGTATTTCTGTCTTTTAACTTATGAAGACTATTTGAAAATAATTTTCTTGGTCTTTTTCCAAACTAATAATTATTGATAATCTTTTAGTTCTACAACAAAACATCTAATTCAGCTCATAAATTACAATTTTAATTCCTTCTAAATTACCCAAATATTTTTCAATCAATAATTTCACATTTCCCCATTCTAAACCTCCCAAACCACGCCCCAAAGCAGGAATAGCCATATTTTCAAACTTTTGAGTTTCTATATTAGATTCATCAACTAAAAGTAATTTTCCAACAACAAGATTAGCAAAAACTTTTGCCGTTTTCACACCGACAACTTCCACAAAAACTGTCAGACAAACTCATATTTTTGTTAGATTAGTTGAAATAATAAATATAGTCTATTTCTTCCAAAAAATAGAAGCAAAATTTGTCTTAAAAATGTATTCGTATTTCCTCCGTGTTCTCTGTGAACTCCGTGTTTAAATGTATTTCATCAAAAAGAAATTTTCCAAAAACAATAAAGTCTGTTACCTTTGTAGAATTTATAGATATAACCCATTAAAAAGGAAACAAAAAATCTGTTCTCATGCCTAGAAACAAAGCCATTCGTCATATTCTCATTATTGGAAGTGGTCCTATTGTCATCGGACAAGCCTGTGAGTTTGATTATGCAGGTTCTCAAGCTGCTCGTTCGCTTCGTGAAGAAGGAATAAAAGTATCGCTCATCAATTCCAATCCTGCAACGATAATGACCGACCCTATCAATGCAGACCACGTCTATCTGTTGCCACTCACGCCAGATTCTATCGAAACCATTCTTAGAGAACAAGAAATTGATGCCGTTTTGCCTACCATGGGAGGTCAGACGGCATTAAATTTGTCTATCAAGTGCAACGATATTGGACTTTGGGAAAAGTATAATGTTGCTGTTATTGGTGTGGACTTTGAAGCCATTGACACAACAGAAGACCGAGATAAATTCAAAACCTGTATGGAAAATATGGGAGTTGGAGTAGCTGTCGGACAAACAGCAAAATCATTCTTGCAAGGTAAAAAAATTGCTCAAAAAATTGGGTTTCCTTTAGTTATTCGTCCATCTTTTACACTCGGTGGAACAGGTGGAAGCGTTGTTTATGACAAAGAAGAATTTGATAGTTCGCTTTCAAGAGGTTTACATACTTCGCCTATTCATGAAGTTTTGATAGAACAATGCGTTGTTGGTTGGAAAGAATTTGAGTTGGAACTTTTGAGAGATTCGGCAGGAAATGTAATCATTATCTGTTCGATTGAGAATTTTGACCCAATGGGTGTTCATACTGGCGATTCAATCACAGTTGCACCAGCGATGACTCTGCCTGACACAGTTTATCAAGAAATGAGAAGTTTGGCAATAAAGATGATGAACGGAATTGGAAATTTTGCAGGTGGTTGTAATGTTCAGTTTGCTGTCAATCCAGATAATGATGATATTATTGCTATCGAAATTAACCCTCGTGTTTCTCGTTCTTCAGCTCTTGCTTCAAAAGCAACAGGTTATCCAATCGCCAAAATTGCTGCAAAATTAGCTATTGGTTATAATCTTGATGAATTGGATAATGCTATTACAGGCACAACTTCTGCATTTTTTGAGCCGTCTATTGATTATGTAATCGTAAAAATTCCTCGTTGGAATTTTGATAAATTTGAAGGTTCGGATACTCGTTTAGGTTTCCAAATGAAATCAGTAGGAGAAGCGATGGGAATTGGTCGCAATTTTCAAGAAGCACTCCAAAAAGCCTCTCAATCTTTAGAAATTCGTAGAAATGGAATCGGTGCAGACGGAAAAGAAGTTACGAATCAAGACGAAATTCATCAAAAACTAAAAGTGCCTTCTTGGGACAGACTTTTCAGAATTTATGATGCCTTT
>DAIUBX010000319.1:0-4566 GCA_036846465.1 Bernardetia sp. | reverse complement strand
CTTTTTTCAAGTATTTATAAAAGAAACTGCTTATCATACTTTTTACAACACCACCATAATCTAAATCTGTCATAACAGAATAAACAGTAATAAAGAAAAGTTAAGTTAAAATTAAAGCAGATAGGAAAAAGCCATTCTTCGTTGAGGAATGTTTTTTTTATGTTAAAAGTTTTAGCATATTTTGTCCTATCAAAATATTAAAACAACAAAAAAGGCTATGCCAGTAGCAACGCCTTTTTGACCTTAACCAATAAACAACACATAAAACACACACCCTACTATATAGGGACTAAATTAAGATTTGAGGTAAACTAAAATTCTTAATTCGTTATGCAAACATACCATTTTTTTTTGAATTCTAAAACTTTTGCAAAATAATTTGTAGATATTTAGGCAATTTGCAATATTTCTTGTATTTTTTAGGAAAATTACAATAACCACATAATAAAATGACTAAAAATTCTCAAATCGATAGCTGCGACCTTCGTATTTTGTCTGAGCTTACAGACGACGCAAAATTACCTTATACAGAGGTTGCTGACCGTGTATTTGTTTCAGGTGGAACAGTACATGTCAGAATGAAAAAAATGCAGGATTTAGGTATCGTAAAAGGGGCTTCCCTAACGATTGATTATGCCAAATTAGGCTATGATGTTACTGCTTTTTTGGGGATTTATTTAGAACGAAGTTCGATGTATGATGAATGTGTCGAACAATTATCAAAAATCCCAGAAATTTTGAGCTTACATTATACAACAGGTGCATACAGTATTTTTGCAAAAATTATTTGCCGAGATACAAAGCATTTAAGAGAAGTTTTGCACGACAAAATTCAAAAAGTTCCAGCAATAGTTCGAACAGAAACCTTTATTTCTTTAGAAGAACGAATAGAACGTGCGCCTCTTTTAAAACAACTTGCAGAAGAAAGTAAGAATGATGAAAGTGAAAAAAATAGTTAATTCTATTAAAAAAAGTCATTTAATCAAGAATATATGGAAACCAAACAACTCATAAAAATAGGGCGAATAATAGCTATCCTTTCTTTTTTGATTGGGACAGTTATTTTTGTGTTGTATTACCTTACTTCTGTTGATTCTTTTTTATTTGTAGGGTATATTTTCATTGTTGTTGTAGCAATTATAAACAGTATATTCTTGATTCTGATTGCAGTTAGATATTCAAAAGAAGAGCATCACAAAACCCACCTGTTTATAACAGCAGGAATTATTTTAATCAATATTCCTGCACTTCTTTTTTATTCTTGGGTTACATTTTATTAATGGACATAATGCGAATAAACTTTGTAAATTACTCACAAGAAACAATCACAGAATTAAAAATTACAGGCTGTCAAGACAAAACTATCAAAAAACTAGAAGCAGGACAAAGTGAAACCGTTTGGATAAGCATAAAAGGAGATTGCACAATAAACATTGAATATCTACTCAATGGAGAACAAAAAAAAGAAAATGTTTTGGGTATGCTACTTCAAGTATGGGACACAAAATGAAGTATCAAATTGGCAATAAAAAAGAATAATTGCGACACAAAAGAATGCCCTTTTTACCTCATACTTCTTACTTTATTTCTGTTGTGCAATCAAATTACGAGCTTCCCAATACGAACGAACAGCATGAGGACTTTTTCCAAAACTTGCTTTCATTGTTGTTATAATCGGAAGAGTATTTACAATATGTTTCGTCCAATTTGCAGCAGGAACACCCAACAAATCACAAACTCTATCACCCAAAAGAAAACGCATATAACTATGAATATAACCATCAGGAACAACAGAAGGTAATATTTCTTCAAAATGCGAAAGTAGAGTTTGTGTCAAAACAGTTCCTTCGTGAGAAGATTTGAAATGACGCATTTCTGTATTTTGAGAAAGAAAAACAGCTTCTTTCATTGTTTGGGGTAATATTTTTTTATCAATTCCCAAAATCTGTCCTACTACATACCAAAGGTGTAAATAATTTTCTGCATCTTCAATTGTATATTGTTTTCCTAGCTTTCGAAGTCCACGCAAAACAATAGACGAAAAAGCAATATTTGTTCCCATCAAATCCTCTTGATTGATAGGCAAACCCCATTTCATATCCCAATCCTTATGATTTTTGACATGAAAACGAATTGTAGCGTGTAATAACCTAACCTTCAAAATTGTAATAAAAGCAAGTCCTCCCTCTTTCAGACTATCTGTTTGATTGACTTCAAAAACAAAACGAGCCGTTTCTAAGAGTCGTTTTTGAGCATCATTTCGCATACGTTCCGAAAAATACAGAACTTGCGCTCCATCAGCTGCTGCATAACAATACGGCAAAGACATTGTACCCAAAAGACTCAAACAATCCTCTGCATTTTTTTGAAAAAACTCCTGTCCTTTTGCTATCTTTTTTAAGTCAGAATGAGGAGGCAAAACAGCATTTTCTGTAAAATAATTTCGTATAAAATCTGGCAAATCACTAGGCAGACTTTGATTATCTCCCCATTGAATCGTAATTACTTTTCGTAAATGTTCCCATTGATTTTGTTGTTGTGTTTTAGCTACTATTTCATCGGCAATTTTATCGCCTTGAAGTCTATAATTGTCCCAGTCTATTTGTGTTAGCGTTTGCATTTTTTGCTCTTTTTAATCACTGACCTATAAATTAATCTTATATTTTCCTGCTTTTTTTTGAGCTAACAGATTGTTATATAAATGGTTTGAGGAATTATTTTGTTATTTTTTTACATAAAAAAACTGTGCTACTCGTTGAGCAACACAGTTTAGTAGTTCTATTAGTGCTTTTCATTTTAAATTGGTCTGTACCATAGGTCAATGCTGTCAACTTAAGAAATTCTGTTCCGTAGGAACGCTATATTGGTAGTAATAAAGAAGAAAAAACATATTTTTTGTTCCGTTAGGAACTTCATATTGATAACATTTTGCAATTTTTAAAACAACTATATAACTCCTACGGAGTAAATTAACAAAAAATTGACTACTTGCTACCAACATGCAACTCCTAACGGAGTAAATAAAAATTTACAAATCCTTAAGTTGACAGCATTGTACCGTAGGTCTGACTTAAAAAAAATGAAGATAATAATACAAACTAATTAAGACGAATTACTTATAAATCATTTATAAGTTTAATTTATCATTCCTTAGTTTGTCATTTTTTCATACGTATAGCCTTCTTTTTTACTCAAAATTTGAGCAACTTGAGTAAGCAAAACACCATAAATTACCTTTGCAGCTATATCAGCTATCGTAAAAGTAATCTGACGACCCACAACACCTGCCTCACCAAATAAAGCTCCTTCTATTCCTGCCAAATGTGGCATCAGATAAGCACCTGGATAAAGTGTCCACGAGATAAGAAACAACCACCAAATAGTAGATAGTACCTTTTGAGCTTTTTCTGGAACTCCTTCTTTTCCTTCTTTGATTACTTTGTGCATCAACCACAAAATATGAATATAAAATACAGTAGAAATAGCTCCCCAAACAGCAAAAGTAATCAAATCAGTAACTTCATAATACTGACCTATGTAGCCTGTAAGTATCATCATTGAGCCAGAAAAGAAAAACTGATTTCTGACACTAGAAAACTTACTTCGTGTAAGCGTGATGACAAATAAAATCTGAAAAAGTAACATAGGAACATCAATAAGCCAGTTTAGATACCGATAACCATTGTTAAAAAGGTCTGCACCGTTAGCCAAAAAATAAAGTCCCTTTGTTTGGTCAAATTCAAAAGAAGAAGTCCAGTTTTGAGCTTGTTGATACAGAAGCAAAAAAGCCGAAACCATTACGACTACCGAAAGTACGGCAGACATACGGTACTTTGGAGCGACCGAACGCATAGTTAGTATAAAATAAAAAAGAGCTGCCAACATAACAGCGTAGCCCAAAGTCAGTACGTGGGCTACAATTTGGTAAGTCATTTCAGAAAAACCTTGATTTGCTCCGATGTAGTTCTCGAAGGTTGCATTTCCTAATTCTATCATGATAATTGAGTTTAATAAAAAAAAATAAGATGAAAAAATAGTGAATTCACTAAAAATATTATTTTATTACAAACAATATTAATTATTAAACAAAAATTATTAAATATTGTTTTAAAAAATCTTAAACAAAAATAGTTTTCAAAGATTCCATTTAGAATGAGGCTTTCGTAAATTCAAATCGTTACGGAAAAAACTTACTCTAGCCTACTATTTTATCTACAAAAGGATTTGCGAAAGTCTTAAAGAAATAAATTTATCAATTTTATCTATATCATTATAATAAATATCAGTTTGATTTATAACACGAAAATTGTAATCTTTGTGATATATAAAAAAGAAAAATTCTATTTGACTCTTTTAGTTATGCAATTCTTTTCTTAAATTATTGACAAATAGAAAGTTAAAATTATTACACTCTTAAATTTTGAAAAAGACAATGGAACACAACACAAATCCCCACACAACATCAAACGGACATGGTAACGTTTGGGACACCAATGAATCTAGTAAATGTCCTTTTATAGGTAATGGAGCAGTAAAATCTGCTGCTGGACAAGGTACATCAAACCG
>DAIUBX010000318.1:2878-4567 GCA_036846465.1 Bernardetia sp. | reverse complement strand
TACGAACTGAAAGACGACGAAGTCAATTAAAAACTACGGATTAAGAATACAAACCACTGATTATCAATTAATTAAAATAAAAAAAATAGCAGTTTATTTAGTTTAGGTTTCTAGCTTAAAAAAATAAGAAATGAATATCCACACTTTAGAAAAAGAAAAACACTACGATTTCTTACAACAAGAACGCATTGACCCAATTACAGGAGATATTTTACAGGAAGGCGACCAAATTGTAATTTGTGCAAGTTGCAAATCTGCTTTTTTGGTGGATTCTTGGGGGTATATGGATTACAAACATTGTAATCAAACACATACTTTAAGAGAAATACCAAAACAAGAAGCTGTCAAAATTGATAGAGAATCAAGAAATGAACGACTGAATAATCTTGCTTTTTATCAGTTTAGAACAGTAAAAGAATCAGAAGCCGTAAATATTTTTACAGGTTTTTTTGCTTTGATTGGAGGAATTATTTCTTATGGAATGTACGTTTCTAATAATTTTGAATTTTTACTGATAGGATTATCCATCATATTCTCGGGCTGGCTGTGGGGGAAAAAGAAATACAAACAAAAATCTCTTGTACTCAATTCTGGGTATTTCATCGTCAATCAAAATCAAAGAAATGAAATAAAAATTGAGGCTAAAAATATTGAGAGTATAAAAGTAGAAAAAGCAAGATTTTTCTCTCGTTTGGCTAATTCTTTTCTCTTTAAAAAACATGAAGATTTTTATGATTTAATCATCACAACAAAAACAGGAACAATACACAAGCTATTTATTTCGGAATACGAAGTCAGACGCATACAACAAGAAACCAATATTTTAGAAAAATATTCTAACTCAAATTATACTCAAATTTCTCCTCAAAATATTCCATTTATCACTCCTCCGAATGATAGGTTAGATTTGGGTTCATAAGTAGCTGACAGTTTATTAACTGTCAGAAATATATTAAAACAAAATGACAAAAATTAAGCAAAAAGAAACAGCTAAAACAGAAGAAAAAAAACCTATTTCTACCCAAGTAATCATTATCGGAGGTGGTTTGGCTGGTTTGGCTTGTAGTATTCGGTTAGCTAGAGCAGGAACAAAAGTCATTTTGATAGAAAAAAATACCTATCCATTTCATAGAGTTTGTGGAGAATATATTTCGAATGAAGCCTTAGACTACGTAAAATCTTTAGGCGTAAATCCCTTTGATTTTGGTGCAGTTTCTCTAGATAAATTTTGGCTTTCTTCGCCTTCTGGAAACAAATTAGAATTAGATTTGCCGTTAGGTGGTTTCGGAATTAGCCGTTATACCTTAGATTATGAATTGTCCAAAATTGCAAAAAAAGAAGGTGTACAGATTTGGGAAGGAATTTTTGTGAAGAATGTGGAGCGAGGAATTAGGGGCGAGGAATTAGGGACGAGAGAAGAGAAAATAGCAAATGAGAATGAAAAAAGGAAGGAGAGAAGAGGAAATGAGAATGAAAACAAATTTTTGATTAAAACTTCAAATGGAACTATTGAAAGTCAGATTGTCATTGGTTCTTATGGAAAACGAAGTAACTTAGATAATAAACTACAACGCCATTTTGCAAGTAAAAATTTTCCATATATTGGTGTAAAATACCATTTAAAAACGGATTTAATGCCTGATAATGTCATTGCACTTCATAATTTTTGGCGTGGCTACTGTGGAATTT
>DAIUBX010000318.1:0-2848 GCA_036846465.1 Bernardetia sp. | reverse complement strand
GACAATCTAACAGATTTTAAAAAGGTAGAAGAAATTGAAAAACAGCTTTTTACAGAAAATCCATTTTTGAGTAAAATCTTGAAAGAAGCAGAGTTTTTGTACGACAAACCCGAAATAATCAATCAAGTTTCTTTTTCTCCAAAAAAGTTAATTGAAGATGATGTTTTGATGTGTGGCGATTCGGCAGGAATGATAACGCCTTTGTGTGGAAACGGAATGGCAATGGCTCTTCACAGCTCAAAAATATTGAGTGATTTACTTATTGATTACTTTGACAATCAAATAGATTTTAAAAAATTAAAAACAGATTATCAAAAACGCTGGAATAGTCAGTTTCAGTTGCGATTAAAAGCAGGAAGAATAGTTCAGCGTTTTTTTGGAGGGCGACAGTCTAGCGAACTTTTGATAAATACCTTCAAATATATTCCTTCTATCGCTCGTAAAGTGGTCAGTCTGACACATGGAAA
The DNA here is from genome assembly GCA_036846465.1 of Bernardetia sp. Classification (GTDB taxonomy): domain Bacteria; phylum Bacteroidota; class Bacteroidia; order Cytophagales; family Bernardetiaceae; genus Bernardetia. The sequence goes on along the minus strand of DAIUBX010000318.1, from coordinate 2,381 downwards.
GCCATTTTAAAACAACATAAAAAAACGGATTCAAGTAGTTACTACTTAAATCCGTTTTCATTTTCACAATTTTAGATTATTTGCCGTCGTCATTTGTATCAATACGCTTCAAAAAATTATCTATATCAGTCGCAATTTTATCAGCCGTTTTGTTTATATCAGATTTGAATTCCTCCCATTCAGTTTCTGTTTTATTTTCAGATTGTTTCATTTCAGCCTTCAGGGTTTCATAATCGTTAGCTAATTCTCTGCGTTTTTCTTTCATTTCAGCAGAAACATTATCTCCTTTATCTTCAATTTTCTTGTCTAATTCAGCCAAACGAGCATCCCATTCAGCTATTTTAATGTTCATTTCGTTTTGCCATTCTTGTTTTGCTTTGGCATATTCGATGTTTGCTTCAGCAAGGTCTTCTTTTGCTTCTACTACCTCTTCAGCAGCAGCATCTTTCTTTTCAGTTGCCGTCTGACACAAATAAAGAAAAGAAGAAAAAGAAACAAAAAGAGCGAATAAAAATACAGATATTTTAGTATTCATAATAAAAAAAATTTGAGTTTAAAAAATTAAATAAATTGTAAAAAATAAAAACATATTTCTAATAAAAGAAACAGATTTTTTTTGAAATATATTTTAATATATTTATTATTTGCCGTCGCCATCTACATCAATACGTTTCAAAAAATTATCTAAATCAGTAGCCATTTTATTAGCCTTTTCGTTTACATCAGCTTTAAAATCAGCCCATTCAGCTTCTGATTTGTTTTCGGTATTTTTCATTTTTGCTTGAAGATCTGTGTATTCTTCACTTAGTTTTTGACGCTCTTCCTTGAGTTCTGCCGAAGCTTTATTGCCTTGTTCTTCGATTTTAGCATCTAGTTTAGCCAAACGAGCATCCCATTGCTCCATTTTAGCATTCATGTCATTTTTCCATTCCATGCGTTGTTGCTTAAACTCAGCACTAGTTTCAGTAATTTCTTCGTTCATTTCGATCATTTCTTCGTTTACTTCTGCTTGAGCTTCTTTTCTTTCAGAAGGAGAGCAAGAATAAAAAAGAGTAGTTGATGATAATAAAAATACAGATATTTTGGTATTCATAATAAAAATAGTTAATTAAAAAATTAGTTGTTGATTAAAAAATAAAATATAGCAAATTATAGACGAGATAGAATTAAATATTCTGTTTCTAATAATTTCATTACTATATATTGATTTTGTGTTCGTATATGTGTTTAAAAATGCTTTAATTTAAAGACTTTATTTAAACAAATCGAAAAAAATAAAGATTTTGCAAATAAAAAATGGCATCATCTCACGATTATTTTTTTGTACTTTAAGAAGAAAAAAGTAAAAGTCTTTATTTTACTTTTATTTTCGATATAAACAACATTTATTTTAGAAAAAAGTTTTAAAAAATATTTTTTTTCTTGAAAAGGTGCAGTACTTCGTCCTAAAACCCTCTTTTAAAAACTAACAAGAGAGTATTAAATTCTCTTAAAGAATTCTTTTTTTAAATTTCTTAACAAGCCAAAAGATTATTAGCGAGTATCTTTGTTTAATTTAATCAACCAAACACAATTTACTGCCTCCAACTTTCTGTCTTATATGAAAAAAATTTACTTTTTACTTTCTTTTTGTCTTTGCTTTTTTTACCTCTATTTTTCTGCTTTTGCTCAAACTACTCCTAATCAAACAGAAAGTATCATAAATGACAAAAATATAGATTCACTTTCCATTTCTCCTTATCGCCTTTCGGTCAGAAAAACGGCTGCTATTCGGATAGATGGCTCACTTGATGAAGAAATTTGGCAGCTTTCAGAAGTCGCTACTGGCTTTATTCAGAATTTCCCCACTGATTCTTTATTGGCTCTTTCTCAAACAGAAGTGCGAGTGGCTTATGATGAAAATTATTTGTATGTATCAGCCATTTGTAAGGGAAATCCAACACAAAATTATATCGTTTCTTCGATGCGAAGAGATTATGATTGGATACAAAATGATAATTTTTCTGTTAATCTTGATCCTTTTGGAGATGGTTTGAATGGGGTTTATTTTACTGTTTCGCCTGTGGGAGCGCAACTTGAAGGGCTTATTTTTGAAGGAGATAGAGATGCTTCTAATTGGGATAATAAATGGTACAGTGCTGTTTCGGACTTGCCTGATGGCTCTTGGACGTGTGAGATTGCCATTCCTTTCAAAACACTTCGCTACCCAAAAGATAAATCTAAATGGAGAGTCAATTTTGCTCGTAATGATGCTCATCGAAATGAAATTTCGGCTTGGATTCCTGTTCCAATTCAATTTACTACACTTTCTTTGGCTTTTACTGGCGAACTTATTTTTGACGAAAACCTCAAAAAAGCAGGTTCGAATATTTCTATTATTC
>DAIUBX010000317.1:3128-4567 GCA_036846465.1 Bernardetia sp. | reverse complement strand
CTAGTGTTTTGTCGGTCAAGGCGTTTTATTTTTTGATGAATAGTTTTGATTCTATTCACAAAAATACATAATCTATATTATTTATTCGAACTTATACTATTTTCTTTTTGTCTTCACTTTTTCCAATGAACAATAGCATTAATTTTTTCTCTAACCAGCTATGTAAAGGCACAATAGGAAGAGCAATAATTAGATTCATTATAAGTTTTATTAAAATATTTCCTTTTGCTAATGACTCTATTTTGGGTTCTAGTAAAAGAAGAATAAACTCAAAGAGCAACAATAAAACAAAAAACAAACCTGCTTTAAGCACTCTTTCAGAGGCATTAAATGTTTTAAGAAGATACAGAAAACCAAGAATTATAACAAGAATAATTGTTATTCCTGTATAAATAAGCATGTTTTGTCTTTCTATTTTTTCTTGTAAAAACTTTTTCTGTTTTTCTATCTCTTCTTTTTCTTGTGCTATTTTTGTTTCTATTTCAAAATTTCCTTGCAAACGGGCTGCATTTGTTTGGCTTTCCAAGTCGTTTATAGAATCACTATATATATTTTTCTGACGTTCATGAAATAACGCCTTTTCATAATTTTTAATAGCTTCATAATATTCAGTAGCTAATTCATTATACCTTAATGCTATGTTTATGTCATAGTTATTTTCTAAAAAATTGACTATTTGATTTAGTAAATTCTTTGCTTGACTATTTTTATTCTGTAATAAATATAGTTCAATTTGAGCTAAGATTAAACTTTTTTGTGCTATTGTTTCTTCTGCAATTAATGCAGCTTCCAATCCTTTTTGTAGATACCATTCAGCAGAATCATAATTTTCTAAAAAAATATGACTTGACCCTATATTTTCATATACCATTGCAAGACTACTATAATCTTGTAGTTTTTGATATATATCTTTTGTTTGATGAAAATAATACATAGCTGTACTATATTCTTCTTTATCACTATAAGCAGCTCCTAAATTTCCTAAAACCCAAGAAGCTCTCAATAAATCTCCATCTTCTTTATACAACTTTAATGATTTTTCATAGTAAGGAAAAGCAACATCATACTGACCTTGCAGATCATAAATTGCACCTACTACGAGATATACCCAAGCACGAGTTTGTCGTTTGGTTATTTTAGCAGAATCTAATAATTTGACAGATTGAATACCGTAGTCAAAGGCTTTATCAAGTTGTCCTCGTTGTTGATAAAACCAACTCAAATGAGAAAGTGAAATTATTTCTCCCTCTGCATAACTAATTTCTACGGATTTTTGATAGGCTTTTTGAACATATTCTCCATACTTTTCTGTATCGACCAAAAAATAAGCCCACCCTATTTGATTGAGTAAGTCAATTTTTTTCTCTTCTGTATTTGCCTTTTTTAGTTCTATTGAAAGGCTATCTATGGTTTTTGTTTGGCTATATAAATAAGTAGGA
>DAIUBX010000317.1:0-3118 GCA_036846465.1 Bernardetia sp. | reverse complement strand
TAACAGAAATAAAAATGATAAAAAAATATTTTTCATACGTTTTTAGTTTTTAGGCTACCTCTTCACTCTACAAGAAAGCAGCGTAATATCATCAGGGTAAGGAGTATTTCCTTTGAAAAGATGAAGTTTGTCAAATAATCGTTCGTGTAGCTCTTGATGAGAATGGTCAAAATTTTCTTTCACACCTTCTAATAATTTATCTTCTCCAAACTCTTTGCCATCTTCAGCAGCCGTTTCGGTAAAACCATCCGTATAACAGAAAATCAAGAAATCGTCAAGGTCATTAATGGTGGCAATACTCAAAAAAGGAAGTTTATCAAACGTTCCTAATATGGTAGTTCCTTCGTCTAAGTGCTGAACTTGATGTGCATTGAGCATTAAAATAGGTGCATTATGCCCAGCATTGATATAAACTGCTGATTTTTGTTTTTTATTATAGAGGAAAAAGAAAGCCGTAATAAAATGCCCACCACCTGAATTTTGAATAATCAAATGATTGAGTTCTTCTACAATTTTCTTCAAATCTGTCGTCTGACGTGCCATTGTACGCAAGGCAGCTTGAAAATTTGACATCAAAATAGCAGCAGGAAAACCTTTTCCAGATACATCGGCTACACAAAGCAAAAATTCGTTTTTATTGATTTGAATATAATCGTAATAATCTCCTCCTACGTTATGGTGAGGATAATAACTTGCCACGACACTAAATTTGTCTTCATTAGGCAAATGTTTTGGTAAAAGTAACGATTGTACTTCACTTGCAATTTCTAATTGACGATTAAAAGCCTCTTGAACTTTTTGTTTTCTAGCCAGTTTTTTATTCTCAACAGCAACAATAATAATATCACTAAGTGCTTGAATAAAAGGTAAATCCAAATCTTCTTCCTGTAAATTATCATAGGCTCTTCCCAAAAAAAGATACGCCAAAACTTCATCTTTGTGATGAATGGGAATCAAAAAACAAAATTCATTGAAAGGAGCTAAATGATTAAATTCAGTTGTAGAAGAAAGTTTAGTTATTTTCAATATCTCATTAGGCAAAAGTACCTCTCTATAATTTCCAAGTGTACCAAAACCCTCTTTATTAAACCACTTGTTTCTACTTGCATCTACTTCTGTATCTTCATCTAAGACATACAACGTCATCTTTGAGATATGAGGATAAGAACGCAGCGTAAACATAAAAGTACGGTACAAATCCTGTTCTGAAATATTACCGTTGATAGATTTTATAATATCGATAAGTGAATCCAACTCAATTTTTTTGAGTTCTAGTTCATCTAATGCTTCTGTTGCTTTTTCTGACATATATAGTAAAAAGAGTAATTTTACTCTCTATTTTTTTAGAATTTATCTTTTGTAACAAGGACATTTGTTAGGCAATTTACAAAAAAGGAATGTATTTTACAGCATTGTTTTGTCTCTTGTTTTGATAAGTCTATTTTTGTCTCGTTTCCTGTTTTAATTTATGTTTTCTAACTTCTTTATATTCAAGCTACACAAAAATTTAAACTCTAATTCAAAACTTCGTTTTTTCATTGGATTTTTTCTTGTCCTTAGTTTTCAAATTTGGAGTACCTACAAAGGAGAGGGAATGGCAAAAACACATGATTCATTTCAATACCTCAAAACGGCTGAAAATTTACTCTCACACTATGCTTTTATTCAAGTAGATTCTCAACCTTATATCGCTTGGGCATTAGGTTTTCCTTTTTTATTGATTCTTTTTGAAGACTCTATTTTTCTCAGTCTGATTTGTATTCTAGGAATTTATGTTTTCTATTTTGATTTAATTGAAAAGTTATTTCAAAAATCGCTTACAAAATGGTGGCTTATTTTAGCTTTTATTTCTGCTACACCTATTTATTTGATTCATCATTTTGTGTGGTCAGAACCTCCTTTTTTACTTTTCTTAATGGCTATAATTTGGAGTTTTTATTACGCAAAAGAAAATAAAAAATGGTTTTGGTTTTATCTTTTTGCTTTCTTTTTTACAAGTATGCGAAATGCAGGACTTTATTTTGTCATTGGAATAAATACTGGAGTTATTCTTTTTTATATTCTTCCTATTTACTTTAAATCTAATCACAAAAGCATACAAATATTCTATCAGAATCTATATTTCAAACCTTTAGTTTATTTTTCATTTTCTTCTATTTTACCCATTTTTTTGTGGTGGTTTCACGCCAAAATCAAGACAAAAGGAAATTTTGATACCATTTATAATCTTGCTTTGCGCACATTTACAGAAGAATGTCTAAATTATGGTGATATTTTGAGCCGTTGGCTTTTTCCTCCATCCATTCCTTTAGAAATTCGGATTACTATTCTTGCCGTATTAATTATTTTATTTATTATTTATTTTATCAAAAAAATAAAATTAGAAAATTATAAAAATACAAAATTCATTTTATTTATTTTTTGGATAACCTTTGTTTATCTAATCGGAATGCTTTTGAGCCGAGCAGGAATGAAAATTGACGCAGAGCGTTTTTTGGCAATTATTTATCCTTTTTTGTGTATCTTGATAGGATTTATTTTGGAGAAAATAAAAATAAATGAGTATTTAAAATATGGAATTGCTTTTTTATGGCTTGTCTATCCTTTTTTAAGAACGCTGAAAAATATTATTTTTTGGAATTAAGTTTTTGTATAGCAAAGCAAGAATTATAACTGATTTTAAGCAACTTATAGAGGTTTTATAGCGTACTTGTGAGTAGTCTTTTTTACAATTTTTTGTAAAAAAATAATCCTACAATATTCAGTTTTGGAAAAAAATAGCTATATTAAGTAGTATTTCATTGTATGCATCAATTACGAATTAAAAATTACGAATTACGAATGTAAATTATTGATTATCAATAAATTAAAAATTCAAAAATAGTAGTTTATTTAATTTATATTCCTATGAGACAAAACACAAATAAAAATAGACCATCAGAAAACAAAAATCCTAAAGAAACTCTTGAATTAGAAGTGTTTTTAGGAGAAAAATAATAATAATAAGGAATGAGAATTAATATAAAGTGCTACTTTTTAAGTCATAATTAATTGATAACCAGTTAATACACTGTTTCAAAAGTTTTTCAATGTTTTTTAATCGTTTTGCGTGTGTTCG
>DAIUBX010000316.1:0-4577 GCA_036846465.1 Bernardetia sp. | reverse complement strand
ATTAAATAATATCATAATCATAGAGTAGAAATACATAATTGCCTTTTCTATTTGCTTTTAAACTTATCAAAAAAATAAAATTATAGCCTTAGCGTATGAAAATCTTAACTTTCTGTATTGCAGCAGCCTTGTCTATCAGTTCTACTATTTCATTTTCTGCTCCTTTTCTAAATCCTACAAAAAATATTGATAATTCTACTACCAATAATTCTATCATAAATTCTTATAATAGAACAAATAAACTTGCTTACAAGTCAATAGGAGACAAAGGTTTTGATGCAGCAAATACTATTATAAAATGTAAAGACGGAAATTTTGTACTTTTAGGGCGTACAGATTCGTATGGTGCAGGTGATATGAATATGAGTGCCATAAAAGTAGATGCTAGTGGAAATATTCTTTGGAATAAAAATTATGGTGCAGAAGAAAGCGAAGAGGGGTACTCAGGTTTAGAAACAGAAGATGGTGGTTTTATTTTCGCTGGTTATTCAGATTCGTATGGCGCAGGTTCGGATATAAAAGATGGCTGGATAGTTCGTACAGACGCAAAAGGTGTTCGTATTTGGGACAAAACATTTGGTTCTAATCAGAGTATAGACGAAATTTATAGTATTGTGCCTACAGGTACAGGAAATTACATGGTACTGATGAATAGCATTCCCATCGAAACAGGTAAAAGTGATATTATGCTTTTAGAAATAGATGATAAGGGAGAAACAGTTTGGAAAAAAAGTTTTGGTGGAAAAAGTAGTGAACAAGGAAAGTCATTAGCCAAAACAGAAGACGGATATTTGATTGCTGGACACATAGAAGGCGAAATGATAACCAAATGGGATATGCTTTTGATACATGTGGATAAAGAAGGAAATAAAAAATGGGAAAAAACATACGGTGGTGGAGATAACGAAATGGCAAACGTAGTAAAAGTAATGCCTTCTGGAAATATCTTAATTGCTGGTTATTCTTATACCTATGCCGAAGGAAGCCACGATGCATGGATAGTTTGTGCAGACAAAAATGGAAAAAAACTTTGGGATAAAAATTTTGGTGGACTCAGTACAGATGAAGCCTTTGATATTTTAGTTACAGATAGTTCTGAAATTATCTTGATTGGCTATACAGACATTTTTAAAGCTGACGAATATGGAAATAATATAAGTCCACTTTCTAATGAAATAATGATAAATAAATTAGATGCAAAAGGAAATCTAATTTGGGACAGAACATTAGGAGGAGAAAAAGACCAAGTAGCTAAAGCAGGTGTAATAGCTGATGATGGAAGTTTTGTATTAGCTGGTTATACCAATGAAAATATGGATACAAAAAATGTAGATATGCTTATCTTGAAAGTATCTGCTGATGGAAAATAACAAACTAAACTATGTACCAACTTCTTTTTAGTTTATCGTGAAAAACAATATATTTACCGAATTTCTTACCTTATAGGAGTAGGAGGTTCGGTTTTTGTTGCTTTTTCAATAAATTGCCCCTTCAAGATATTTACTTTAAAAATACAAGTAACGGATTCAGAATATAGATAAAATATTTCTTTGAAATATTTTATAAAAGTAATAAAAGAGTTGTATTATAAAATTTAGCACGAAGAAGACGAGATGAGAAATACAAAAACAAGAAAATATAATAAACAACACGCTATGAATTCGTCATATTCATTCCTCTTGAACAAAAACAAAAGTTTTGTTCTTTTTTTGTTTATGGCTTTGTACTGCACAAAAATACATTGCTCCGTGGCTCAAGACTTTGAACCCCATACAAATTCGAATTCGTTAGCTCCAACTTCTACTATCGTAAAAGGAAAGTTATTTGCTTACAATTCAATAGAACCAAAAGAAAAAGAGAAAAGCTACAAAGAAAAATTAGTGGCAAATCTAACGGTCAGAAACCTTCGTACACAAGAAAAGCAATTACGAGTTTTTTCTCCTGATACAGTAGATGGAAATTATTTTATGTTTTTGCTTCCCGATGAGCGTTATGAGATTAGTATTCAAGTAGAAGGTTTTCGTCCTTATGTAATTGTTGTTTTTATTCCTCCCCAAACATTTATCTATGAGCTTAATCGTGATATTATTTTTGAACCAATTATGCTTTTAGATGAGCAAATTGGACAACATAATTTCTTTCAAACTCACTCCCAAAGACTACTTAACTATTACGATTCGGCAGCCTTACACAATTACGATAAAGATAGGTTTGAGGTCTTGAAAGAACTTATAGATTATACAATGAAAAAAGGAAGTACAGAAGCCTTTGATAGCTTGGAACGCATTACAATAAATGAAGCAAAACCAACTATTCCTACTCAATATACGTCTTCACAATTAGACCCACCGGATAAATTCAAACCCATTTTTGATAAAATAGAAGAGAGTTTTGCTCATGGTTCTTGGGAATATATAGATAAGTTTTATGCTAAACAAAGTACAGGAAATACATATTACACAGAAGCAAAAAGTATTTCTACATCTGAAAAAGAAAATCAAAAAACTATTGTAACTCATTTTGTTGTGTTTGATGGAAAAAATGCAAAACGACTTACCAAAGAACAAAAAGAAAAATTAAAACAAGTCGCTACATTTTTGAATAATGATCCAAGATTAGCCATAGAAATTTTTGGAAGGACTTATTCAGAAAATAAGGAAGAACAAGATAATTCAGAAGATCGTCTCAAAATGTCTGCAAAACGCACAAAACAAGTTTATAAATATCTAAAAAGACGTGTAGATGACAAAAGTAAATTTCATTATATTGTTTATGGAATGAGTGAAAAATTAGATGATGCCGTTTTAGAAGAAACTATAAAAGACCAAAACGATACACAAAAAGAAACAAATACAAATAAAGAAGAATTAATCTTGACACAAATTCCACCCAAAGCTCCTAGAGTAGAATTAGTTATTAGTTTAGAATAATTTATTCTTTAATTTGTTTTATATTTTGTTTACCTTTGAAATGATTTACATTTGTTTGTGCTTTTTTTGTTTGAGTAAGTTCAATTTATAATACTAATTTCATGAAACCTATTTTTTTAATTTCATTTATTCTCTTTTATTTCTCTATTATGTCAAATTCTTTTTCACAAGCTAATCAAGAAGCAGAAGGTAAACTTTATCAAAAAGCAGCTCAAGCATTCGAAAAATACTATAATAGTTCTGCTTACGACAGTATTTTTGAAATGTATGGAGTAGGAATGCAAAGTGCTTTACCTTTAGAAAGGAGTACAGAGTTTTTTGAAGGATTATTTACACAAGTGGGAAAGATAACAAAACGAGAATTTTCTAGATATGATAATGGAACATATGCTGTTTATAAGACAGATTTTGAAAGAGCTATTTTGGGATTGAATATCTCTGTCGATGAAAAAGGTAAAATAAATGGGTTATTCATTAAGCCTTTCGAAGAAAAAATAGATTTAGCTACACCAGAGCGCAATAAAACAAAACTCATTTTACCGTTTGAGGGGCAATGGAATGTGTTTTGGGGAGGAGATAATAAAGAACAAAATTATCATGTAGTAAGTCAATCACAAAAAAATGCGTTTGATTTGGTAATTCAGAAAGAAGGAAAAAGCTATAAAACAGATGGACAAACAAATGAAGATTATTATGCGTTTGGAAAAGAAATTGTTTCTCCTTGCGATGGAGAAGTTGTTTTGTCAGTAGATGGAGTAAAAGATAACAAAGTAGGGCAGATGAATACGATGTTTGTTTCAGGGAATACAGTTATTATAAAGACTGCAAATGATGAATATCTATTTTTTGCTCACTTCAAACAAAATTCTATCAAAGTAAAGGAAGGACAAAAAATAAAACAAGGAGAATTATTAGGACTTTGTGGAAATTCAGGCAATTCTTCCGAACCTCATTTACATTTTCATATTCAGAATACAGAAAATTCAGATCAAGCAACAGGAATAAAATGTTATTTTGATAAAATTTTAGTAGATGGAAAGGAAAAAGAAGATTATTCCCCTCTCAAAAATGAAGTGATTGAGAATGTGAAATGATATGATTTTTGACTTATATTTTTTGTATCTTTAGTAAAAGAGTAATTTGTGTAATTCTGATTTTGCATTAATTCTAAATTCATAAATCTGACTTCTGACTTTGTATTCACTTCTAACTTCGCACCTCTAACTTCTTACTTTATTAAAATGTACGACAAAGATTATAACAAACTTCCTACACGAAGAACACCTGATCCAAAACCGATTGGAGAAGCACTAAAAGCATTTTTAGACGCTCAAAAATGGAGTGTAAAGTATGAAAGCAATAGACTAAAAGTAGATTGGGCAAAAATTGTAGGCGATTTTGTAGCACAGCAAACCGAAAAAGTAGAAATTAGAAATAAAAAGATTTTTATTCGTGTTTCTCAACCTACTTTGAGATATGAATTATTGATGCAAAAGACATCTATTATTTATCGTGTCAATTCTCATTTTGGAAAAAGAATGATAGAAGATGTAGTCTTATTGTAACTTACGCTTTAGCGTGAGAAAAATTCATGTAACTTACGCTTTAGCGTGAGAAAAATTCATGTAACTTACGCTTTAGCGTGAG
>DAIUBX010000315.1:0-4578 GCA_036846465.1 Bernardetia sp. | reverse complement strand
GGAGAATTATTTACTTGTGTTTTGAGCATATCCATTATCTCTAAAATTGCTCCTACGGCTGCTCCGTCATCGGCTGCTCCTGCTGCATTGCTGCGTGAATCGTAATGACAGGCTATCAAAATTGTATTTTTTGGCGTTGCAACATCTACCAAATTGATAGTAGAATCAGCTTTGGGCGAATCCAATAATATAGAATCTGACAAAACAGAATTTTCTATTTGGTCAATAGAATTTTTGCCTTTTACTCGCACCAAAATATTTTCTAAAAAGGCAATTTGTGGTACTTTTCCATCATTAACAAAGCTAGTTGATTGTACTTCGGTTTGATAACCCATTGCTCTAGCCTGTGAAACGATATAGTTACGAACGCTATCGTGTGCTGCCGAACCTGTCGGATGTGGTATTTTGGCTATTTTTTGGACATACGTAAAAGCTCTATCAGCCGAAAAATTTACCTCTGTATTTTGCGTATTGACAGGAATAACTTGAAGAGCCGAAATAATTAAGACGGCTGTCAAGACACAAAAAGTAATAAAAGTAGAAAGCGATTTCATAAGGAATAATTAGAAATTATGAACTGAAAGACGACGTAAGTCAATTACGAATGTAATTCATTGAAAGTCAATGATTTATCAATCAAAACTATTTTTTTTAATAAAATTGTTATCTCAATCAAAAAATAAATATAGAATAGTTTTATACGCTAAATGTATTCATTTTTTGTAAGGATTAAAAATTATTCTTTCTTGTATGCTATTTTATTCTATTTCTTCGTAATCAAACTTTAAGTTTTGAGATTTTTTGTGTTGATAATAAGACTAAATCAAAAAAATGATTTTTAGATAGAAACTGACTACACAATCACAAGCAAAGAACCCACAGAAATTAAAATCCATAAAATAATTCCCAAAGCCAAAGGTCGCCAACCTACTTTTTTGATTTTTTCGATAGACAAACTAAGACCAATCAAAAAAAGCGTTGTAACAAGTAGTTTTTTGGCAATCCAAACTAACGAAGAAGAATATTCTGTAACCAAAGGAATATATGTATTTATCAAAATAGCAACTACAAAAAGTCCGATAAAATAAGGAATAGCTATTTTGGGAGTTGTTTTTTTTGAATTCGTATCTGAATTACTATCAACTTCATTTTTTGTATAAAATTTAGAAACCAAAACAGAAAGCAAAACCAAAGGAATAATCCATAAGGCACGAACAAGTTTTAAAGTCGTTGCAATTTGTAATGATTCTTCACTAAACGTAGCTGCTGCACCCACAACCGAACTTGTATCGTGAATCGCAATAGCTGCCCACATTCCAAAATCTTGAGGAGAGAGATGAAAAAAATGTCCTAAAAAAGGAAAAATCAAGAGTGCAACTGAGTTCAAAAGAAAAACTACGCCCAAAGAAACTGAAATATCAGCATTATCAGCATCAATAACAGGCGAAAAAGCAGCAATGGCACTTCCTCCACAAATAGCCGTTCCGACTGTAATAAGTTGAGCTAATTTTGTTTCTACCTTTAAGAGTTTGCCTAAAAAAAGTCCAACTCCTAGAGTAAAAAATATGCTTCCTATTACCAAACCTATTCCGTTTTGTCCTGCCGAAATTGCCATTTCTACATTCAGACCAAAACCCAAACCAATTACTGCCACTTTTAAAAGTTGTTTGGTAGCTTTTGCTGTTTGGTCTGGAAAAGGATTTTTGAGGAAATGAGCAAATAAAAGTCCTGCTACAAGTGCAATCGGACTATTGACAAAAGGAAGCCAACACGCCAAAAGACAGACAAAAAATAGAATTGGAATGAGATTTTTTTTCAAAATTATTGTGTGTAAGTGTAATTTGTGTGTTGAGTAAGATACAAAATTACTCACTTTAGTTCATAAAAAAACCTATAAAAATGTAATGTCTTTATAGGTTTAGAAAATAGTGTGGTCTTGTCAAAGGCAAGCCTTTAACCTATCAATTACCAATAGAAAAATTGTAATTCATAATTGATTTTATACTTCTAAAAGCTGCAAACGAACGAGTTGATTATACGTTCCTTGTTCATTTACCAAACTCTCATGTGTTCCTTGTTCGCTAATTTGTCCGTTTTCTATGACATAAATCGTATCTACTTTTCTAATTGTAGCCAAACGGTGAGCAATAATGATTGTCGTTCTATCTTTCATTAGTGTATCCAATGCTTCTTGTACAAGTTGTTCGGATTCGGCATCTAATGAGCTGGTCGCTTCATCTAAAATCAGAATCTTTGGGTCACGCAAAATAGCTCTTGCAATGGCAATTCTTTGACGCTGTCCACCTGAAAGTTTTACACCACGTTCGCCTACAAGCGTTTCTAATCCTTCTGGGAAACCTTCAATAAAACGAAAGGCGTTTGCTTTTTTTGCAGCTAAAATAATTTCTTCTTCAGTTGCGTTTGGTTTTCCATAGGCTATATTTTCTCTGATTGTTCCTCCAAAAAGCAAAATTTCTTGTGGTACAATTCCGATGGCAGAACGGTAAAAATTCAAATCATACTCTAAATTATTTTTTCCATCAACTTCTATTGTTCCTGTTTGTGGACTATAAAAACGCTCTAAAAGCTGAATAATAGTAGATTTTCCTGCGCCACTATGTCCGACTAAAGCAATTTTTTCTCCTGCTTTTATATCAAAAGTAAGTCCTTTCAAAACTTCTACATCTGTACGTGTAGGATACGAAAAACGAACATCTTTAAATGAAATATTTCCTTCAATCGTTTTTTCATTTGCCGTTAATTTTTCTGTATCATAAGTAGTTTCTGATTCGGAATCTTCTCCCAAAATCTCTAAAACTCGTTCTGATGCTCCGATGGCTTTTTGTATTTGTCCATATAAATTACCCAAACCTCCTATCGAACCACCAATAAACATAGAATAAATAATAAAGGAAGTCAAATCTCCAATACTTATTGCACCCTCTGAAACGAGTTTTGCACCGTACCAAAGGACTGCGATAATACTTCCAAAAAGAGCAAAAACAATAAAGGAAACAAAAGCACCCCGATAGGTAGCAGCTTTTAAAGCCGTTTGAATCACACTATTTTGAGTAGTGGAATAACGATTAAATTCGAAAAGTTCGTTTGTAAATGCTTTTACAGTAGCAATGGCTTGGATGGTTTCTTCTACAATAATATTTGAGTCTGCTAGTTGGTCTTGTGTTTTCTTAGAAAGTTTACGTATAAATTTCCCAAAAATAATTGCACCAATAATCAAGACAGGCATTACTGCCAACATAAAAAAAGTCAGTTTTGGAGTCTTGAAAAATAAGATTCCCAAACCAACAATAAGCGTAATCATCTGACGAAAAAACTCGGCTAAAGTAATCGAAAATGTATCTTGCAAAAGAGCAACATCTGCCGTAATCCTACTCATAAGTTCGCCAGAACGGTGTTTGTCATAAAAACTAAGAGGCAAAGACAAATATTTTTGATATAATGCTTTGCGAATGTCAGCCATTGAATACTCACTTACTTGTGCAAATAAATACACTCTCAAATAAGAAAAAATAACCTGAATAATAATAATTCCAAAAAGAGCAAGTGTAATTTGATTGATACTATCCAAAAGAAAATTTTGATTTCCTGTTGCTACATCAATGAGCTTTCCTGTAAGCTCAGGAAAAGCTAAAAGAATAACACTAGACAGAAAAAGAAAGACCATTCCACTAAAGAAATATCCTTTATAAGGCATCATAAATTTATAAATGCCCAAAAGATATTGAAAACTCTCTTTGTTGAGTTTTCGTTTTTTGTGTTCATCTTCTTTGTCTGTTGTTGTCGATGCTGTGGAAGTAGCCGTAGAGTTTTCTGAAATAGGATCGGCATTTTTGTGTTGTCCGTTTGCGCTTCCGTTTTTATTTATATCTTTCTTCACGTCTTGGTTCGTATTTTTCATAGTTTGTTTTGAAACGATAGTACGTTTGGTTTTCGAAACGCAAAGATACGGTTTTTGTTAGATAAGGAACAATTACGAATTAAAAATTACGACCTGCTAAAGCAGCGAAGCTAATTACGAATATAAATTACTAACTGTCAATTAATTAGGTAAAAAAGTAGTTTGTTTAATTTTTATTCCAAGTACTAACTAGAAGTTGAGTGTATTTTCTTTAAACAAATAAAAAACTACTCTCAATTATTCTATTTCAAAATAATATAAGAATAGTTTTTACTTATTTCGGAAAGGGCATCCGTTTTATTGTAATTTTTTGCCTAATTCAAATGCTTTTTTATAAGTTGATTGTAAATCCACATCACTCATGTTTGTAAAAACAATAACTCCGATTTTTGTAACTGGGTCAAAGACAACATCTGTACTTGTACCTTCTTCTCCTCCATTGTGTCCCCAAAGCCCTAAAGATTCTTCTTCTAAAGACATCTGAAAGCCCATTGTTGGATCAAGCGAAGTTTGTGGTGTGTACATTGATTTAGCTGTTTCAGGCTTCAAAAGTTGATAGCCATTATACGAACCATCATTCATTATAGCATTCAAGAAATTAGAAAATTCTCTAGGTGTTGTACGCAGACCTCCATTTGGATAATCTGGCATTGTATAAT
>DAIUBX010000314.1:0-4589 GCA_036846465.1 Bernardetia sp. | reverse complement strand
CCAGATTCTTTGCAAATTACAGAACCTACTTATGAACTCCCTCGCCCCATAAATATCAGTATAATAAAGCAAGGAAATGATGATATGGCGATTTGGAATAATACCTATAATGTTTTTTTGATTGCTTTAGTAGGAGTTTTGACTTTTGGAGGCTTATTTTTGTTGCAAAATTGGGTATTACCAAAAAAAGGATTCGGAATTGCCTTTGCGCTTTTTTATTCTACTTTTATTATTACTGGTGTAGTTTGGATAGGATTTGTTCTATCTGCTACTTTCAGTAAAACACAAATTGAATTTAGGGAAAGTACTATTTCTTATTCTACTCGTCTTTTTGGAATCAAAGCATTTGAACAGATTACAGCAAAAGTTGATATTATGAGTGCAGATATTCCAGTTATTAATACTGTAAACCCAAATGATGGACAACTAACTATGATTACAGTTTTAGGATATTTATTAATTGTTAGTAATATTACTGACCCTATAGATGTAGTAAATACAGAGTTCAAAAAAGCACAAATAACACCCATGGATTATCGTATCTTGATTGATGTTGAATCGCTCACAATGGGCGAACGTTTGCTATTAGAAAAAGAAATGAGAAGGTATTTGACAGGAGAAAGATAGTAGTATTAATAATTGAGCTAATTTATTTTTTACAATAAAACCCACAAAAAATCTATATGAATCATAAAAAAAAAGTATTTAGGATTTATTTCATCTTTAACTCTATTGATTACTTTAAGTTCATTTGTCAACCAAAAAACTACAACATTTTTATCAAATCAATTCGTAGGAGATAGCACAGAATACCCTTCATCGGATTTATATTTATTGAAAGATGTTAATAATCAACCTCTCTTAGCACAGCTTACAAAGTACCGAGCGAATAAAGCAACAGGAGAGACGAAAAATATCACTATTCATTTTTATCCATCCTCTGTAAAAGCAAATGATTCTACCTTGTCTGTAAAAGGATTCGTTTTTAATGTCGATCAAAGACCTGATGTTTCTAAATTTAGTGTTTTAGCAGGAGATATTCAGATGACAAAAGCTGATTCTTTAGCAGAAATAAAACGTTTTGGGGGAGTTTTGTATAAAAATGGGAGAAAGTCTAAACCTGCAAAATCATATAGTGGAATTATTCAACCCCGTTTTTTGAAACTCTATTCCAAAAATTATGAGAATGATAGTACAAATAAAGAAAAACAGATAGCCGAAGGAAGTATTACAGCACAAAATAAATTACACCAAAAAGAAGAGTTTGTCTTTAAAAAATCAAAATCTACTTTAAAGCTGATAGTTTTGGAGAATAGAACCAAAGAAAACTATGTATTGAAACTAGCTTTTGAAGGAGAAGATAAATTTAGTAATAATCCAAATGCTTATATACAACTCATAGGTCACGCAGGAGACCTTTCTATTCCTTTAGGAACTTTTGTAATTGATGGTGTTAATCCAAATTGTTTATATTTGCCTATTGAAAAAGAACTTGTAGAAAAATTATTGCTAGGAAAAAATAATTATTCTCTCAAATTTGAGAATCCAGTAGAGTATCAATTCTCAGAAATTAGATTGAATTTGTTTTAAGTAAAAATGATTTTTTTACATTTGCAAAATTTAGTTTATATTTGTCTTTATACATTATTAATTTTAGTTACCTTAATTCGATAATCAATCGGATTAGATTTTATTATCTATTTCAATAGAGAATTTTATTTTGATATAATATGGAAAGAATACACATCAAGAATTTTAAACAAATCAAAGAAGCAGACCTTCATTTACGTAAGTTTAATATTATTGTGGGTGAACACGCCTGTGGAAAAAGCACGTTGATGAAAGTTGCTTACTTTATGCATCATTTACAAGACGAGATTATAAACGAAGTTTCTGCCAATGCGCCACAAATTTTTAGACATAATTTTTTCGGACGTATGAAACAAGCTGTCCGAATTGCTTTTGTACATCATTTTGGCTCTACAAGACATTTAGCAGATTTTACTATTGATTACTATACTCCTTCTGGCGAATTGGTCTGTTTTTATATCAATGATAATAATGATTTAGACTTATTTTTTGTAGATGATTTTGGAGATAAAATATTAGACAATTCATTTGCAGCCGTTGAAGAATTGGTAGCTCTAAAAAACAAAGGACTAGATAGTACTGCCCCAGAATGGCAAGAGGTTTTGGATGGGCTTAGAGGTAGATTAAATGTTGTTTTTGGAGACAATACACAAGAGCTTTATATTCCAAATAATAGAAGTGTTTGGTTTGCTATCGGAAATCGTGTTCAAACTCTTTTTGATGAGATGGAACAAACTCTTAAAAGTAAAGGATTTCTTCGTTTTGATTCTGAACATGTTTTCAAGAGAAATGCAACACTCAAAGATGTATTTTTTGATGTAATGAAGTTTAGCACAGATGCAAATCTAACAATAGATTCTATAAGCAAACAAATTGCAGAGCTTCTTCAAGGAACGTATCAAACAGATACTTTTGGTGAAAAAATATTTTATGAACTGCCTGAAAAATACGTTTATCTTCAAAATGCTTCAACCCATCAACAAGAACTTATCCGTATGATTCAAGATTTGTTTTTGGCAGCTCTTCGTCAAAAACCTGTTTTGCGTTTTATCGAACATCCAGAAGCACAAGTAAGAACAGATTTACATGAAACGCTTACTGAATTTTTGGTTTGGTTTGCAACTTCACACGCAGAAAATCAAATTGTTTTCTCTACTCATTCTTCGCAAATAGTGGATACACTCAATAAAATTGTAGGAGAAGGGAAATTACTCAAAAGCGAAGATGTAAATGTTTTGACTTTAGACGATGGTAATTTAATTACTCTTTCTAGTCAAGAAACAGGAAAGGTAGAAGCGACTCTTACAGAAAAATATTTAGTATAACTGTAGAAGATGCTTTAGTTTCTTTCATCAAACTTTATTAATCAAAAAAATCCTTTCAAAATAATTTTTGAAAGGATTTTTGCACTTATGTAGCATACTTTTTAGAGTATGAAAATGTAGCGTGACCTTTAGGCTGCATTTGTATTTTTAAACTGAAAAACTCTCTCCACATCCACAAGTACGTGAAGCATTTGGATTTACGAATTGAAATCCTTTTCCGTTTAGTCCGTCTGTAAAATCAAGAGATGTTCCTAAAAGATAGAGCAAACTCTTTTTATCGACTAATATTTTGATGCCTTTATCTTCAAATACTTGATCTGAATCTTGCACAGAAGCATCAAAAGCAAGGTCGTACATAAGCCCCGAACAGCCTCCACCCTGTACGGATACTCGGATATTACTGTCTGGAGCGTGATTTTCTTGTTGTTTGAGCTGACCGATTTGGGTTGCTGCTTTTTCTGTAATTGTAATCATAACATTTCGTTTACTAGCGTATAAATTTAAGTTTTATTCTAGCCAGAATTGAAAGTTCTGTGAACTCTTTTATTAAATTAAAAATTATTTTGATAAGTTGCTTTTTTAGAAAAAATCTAAAAGCAAATCTTTTATAAAACGTTTTTGATGGAAGAAAGTTTTATATTAAATTGTTGTATAGAATGAAAAAATATGTATTCTGAAGCAAACTCTTAGTTTATACAGTATCCATAAAGGTTCTTTCAGTACGATTAAAAAGAACAATGCCAATAATAAATACGACAATAGCCAAAATACCAGTATAAATTACGTCAATAAAATTGACACTACCTACTCCCAAAAAAGCCATTCTAAATGCTTCCATTAAAGGAACAAGAGGATTATATTTGGCAGCCCATGCATATTGTTCAGGAATTTGAGATAAAGGATACAATACAGCAGAAAAAAACATGAGAAGCTGAATACCAAAACCAATAAAAATAGTCAAGTCTCGGTATTTTGTAGTCAGTGACGAAATAATAATGCCCAATCCTAAAGCTAGTAACCCACTTATAAATAAAAGTAAAGGCAAAGTAGAGATCCAATTAGAAATAAATATTTTTTCATCTGTAAAAAAATAGAAATAAGCCACCGAACCAATAAGTAGTGTTAAACTAATACCAAAATTAAGCAATGCCGAAAGCACAGTTGCAATAGGAGTAACCAAACGAGGAAAATAAACTTTTCCGAAAATATGTTGATTAGCCGAGAATGTAACAGCCGTACCTTGTAGGCATTTTGAAAAAAAAGACCAAGATAAAGTACTTGTTAGGTAAAATAAAAAAGGATGGACTCCATCAGTAGAAACATTCATAATCTTACCAAATACAATCACATACAGCACAGTTGTTACGAATGGAACAATAAAATGCCATGTAGGTCCTAAGACGGTTTGTTTGTATTGTGCTACAAAATCACGTTTCACAAAAAGTAATATCAAGTCTCTATACTTCCATACTTCCTTTAATTTTAAGTCAAATAAAGAACCTGTAGGTGCAATTTCTTCTGTCCAGTAATCATCTGATAGTTCTGTATTATTTTGTATGAGGTCTTGATTCATTCTGTATTCTTTAGAATAGAGTAATTAAAATAGGAAATTTTATTTTTACTTGAGCCACAAAATTAAAAAAAAAATAGCGCATTTCTCACATCTGTTTCATT
>DAIUBX010000313.1:0-4593 GCA_036846465.1 Bernardetia sp. | reverse complement strand
TATAAATATAATCAAAATTCGAAATTTGTCGAAATATAAATCCGTTTTAGTATAAATAATCTACTATTTGTCTGACTACTTCTGTGATACGTAAAGAATCATTTTTTTGCAGCAACAAAGTTAAAATTATTTACTGTTTTTTAAGTCAAATTGATGATGTTCTTGTAATTGGATTTAGAGTTTGATATTTTTGATAAAAATGAAAAATCAAACTTATTCCTATCAAAAACGTTTTCTTAAAAAAGTGTTAAGGCATCAAATTTATTTTTTCGGTGGTGTTACACAAAGTATGATATTGATTAATAATTTTATGAGCTGGTAAGTTATCGTCGGTGGGACACCGACAATGGCAAAAAAACAGCCGTTGTTGGTGTCTCACCAACGACAAATACATCCATCATACTTTTTACAACACCACCATTTTTTCAAATAACTTTCAATTTTATATCAATATGGCAATCAGCAAAGTAAAACTTATTTCTTTATCATCAATAGCAGTTGTTTTACTTCTCTTTTTTGGAGTAAGCAGTTTCTTTTATTTTGGTTCGTTTAGTACAGGCGACAGAGCAGGTGTAGTTATCAAAATAAGTCAAAGAGGGTATCTTTTCAAAACTTGGGAAGGAGAAATGAACCTCAATGATCAAGGAAACACAATAGAAAAATTTGAGTTTTCAGTAGAAAACGATCAAACGAAAGTCATTGAAGACCTAAAAGATGCAGCTCTTACAGGAGAAAGAATCCGAATTTCGTATGTAGAAAGATACCGTACTTTTTCTTGGCGTGGAGACACAAAATATTTTATTACAGAGGTAGTTGGTCAAAAAAATACTGACTTAAGAAATGATAAAGAAGATAATAGAGAAAACTCTTCAAATCAAAATGCAAATGCAGATAAAAAAGAAAATAGTAAAGAAGAATCAATAAGTACAGATACAACTACTCGTGATATGTAGAAACAGTTCTAATTTTAAAAGAAAAAGACACTGTTTCATAAAGTGTGTAAGTTTAAAAACGAGCTATTTTATATTTAGCTCAACATTATTTATTTTTAATTGAATTTAAACTTTACATTTTATGAAAACAGAAGATATTCTGACAGATGCTTTCATGAAGCAATTTAAAACAGGTTCAGATTTGAATAGTTTTTTAGAAGACTTACACCGTCGTGGTATTGAAAAGATACTAGAAGGAGAATTAGATGCTCATTTAGCTTATGACAAGCATCAAAAAAGCACTAATCCTAACTCAAGAAATGGGTATGGAAAGAAAAAAATAAAGACTAATTCAGGCGAACAGGAGATTCAAGTTCCTAGAGACCGAGCAGGTTCTTTTGAGCCAGAAATCATTAAAAAACGTCAAAAAAGCCCAACAGAAGGGATTGAGAATGTAATTATCTCTCTTTATGCCAAAGGAATGAGTAACTCTGATATAGAAGAACAACTCAACGCTATTTACGGTTTTTCAGTTTCTACTTCTACTATTTCAAGAATTACAGATAAGGTTGTAGAAGATGGTATTGCTTGGCGTAATCGTCCTTTAGAAGCCCTTTATTTAATCGTTTGGTTAGATGGAATTGTCTTTAAAGTGCGTGAAGGTTCAAAAGTCATCAATAAAACGATGTATATTGCAGTTGGATTACGAACTGATGGTAAAAAGGAAGTGTTAGGTTTGTGGTTAGGAAAAAATGAATCTTCATCTTTTTGGATGAGTGTTCTGACTGACATGAAAGTTAGAGGAGTAGAAGATATTCTAATCACAGCAACAGACAACTTAAATGGCTTTACAGAAACCATAAAGACTGTTTTTCCACAGGCAGCAACACAATTATGTATTGTTCATCAACTTAGAAATGCTTTTAAATTTGTGGTTTGGAAAGATAAAAAAGAGTTTGCTAAAGACCTAAAAGCAGTTTATACAGCTCCCAATAAAGAAGCAGCTAAAGCAGCTCTACAGGATTGTAAAGCAAAATGGAACGATAAATATAGCTATGCTATCAAAGGTTGGGAAACCAATTGGGACGAATTAACGGTCTTTTTTGACTATCCAGTTGAAATAAGAACCATTATTTATACGACAAATACCATTGAAAATCTAAATGGAAAAATTAGAAAATATACTAAAAATAAACTTTCTTTTCCAACAGATGATGCTGTAAACAAATCGGTTTATTTAGCAATAAGAGAAGCCACTAGAAAGTGGTCTATGCCAATTAAAAATTGGGGAGTAATACTTAACCAATTTTTAATTATATTTGGGGATAGGGTCAAATTATAAATCAAATTCAACCCTATAACTTTTACAACTTACACACTTTATGGGATACTCCCAAGAAAAATCCTTTACTTGAAAATAAGTAAAGGATTTTTTCATGTAGAATTTATTT
This sequence comes from Bernardetia sp., assembly GCA_036846465.1. Lineage (GTDB taxonomy): Bacteria > Bacteroidota > Bacteroidia > Cytophagales > Bernardetiaceae > Bernardetia. The sequence goes on along the minus strand of DAIUBX010000313.1, from coordinate 2,210 downwards.
ACTACTTATGATTTACCATTAAGCATTGCTTCTTCTCCATTTTCACTTTCTTCTGTATCAACGTGTTTTGGTAAGAAAATGCTAAAATCAGTGTATTCTCCTTCTTTAGAATCAACTTGGATTTCGCCTTTATGAATATTTCTGACAATATCATAACAGATTGAGAGTCCTAAGCCTGTTCCTTCTCCTGCTGGTTTGGTGGTAAAGAATGGATTAAAAATTTTGTCCATCATTTCTTGTGGAATTCCTGTTCCATTGTCTCTAAAAATAATTTCTATATTATCTTCATGATTGATAGTTCGAACAGTAAGCATAGGTTCAAAACTATCTCCTAATTTGCGTTTCTTATTATAAAGAGCATACAAAGAATTACTTACTACATTCAAAAACACACGCCCTAAGTCTTGTGGTATAATTTTCACATTTCCAACATTGGCATCCAAATTTGTCTCTATTTTGGCAGCAAAACCTTTATAGTTATTAATTGTGCTATGATAAGCCAAACTAATATATTCTTGTAGCATCGTATTGATGTGCGTATCTTGATAAACTCCTTTTCGGTCTTGTGAGTGCATCAACATATTATTAATAATGCTATCGGCACGCTTTCCATGTTCGTGGATTTTTTCCGAATTTTCATTCAGATTCTGTAAAATGTCTTTAATGTTTTCTACATCATCTGGCGTAATATCTTTCAAACTTCCCTCAACAATGTCTTTTCCAACATTAGCAAAAGTTTCATTGAGTTCGACAATCATTTCCTTTGATAACTCCGAAAAGTTAATAATAAAATTCAAAGGATTTTTTATTTCGTGAGCTATTCCTGCTGTTAGTTCTCCTAAAGAAGCTAGTTTTTCTTGAGCAATGACTTGTTTTTGAGCATTTTTGAGTTTACTCAGCGTTGTTTCTAACTTAAAGTTGGTTTCTTTTATTTGAGAAAGAGCTTTTTTGAGTTCAGAAGTTCGCTCTTCTACTCTGCGTTCTAATTCTGATTTGTGATTTTTTTCTAGCTTAATAATACTCAAATAAGCATTTATTCTGCTTGTAAGCTGATAATCATCAATCGGTTTGGTAAGATAATCTGTTGCACCTAATGAAAAACCTTTTTCTTTAAATTCTTCTGATTTATAAGCTGCTGTAAGGAATACAATCGGAATATTTCTAGTTTTCTTTCGGCTACGAATAAGTTTTGCAGTTTGGAAACCGTCCATTTCAGGCATTTGAATATCCAAAATGATAAGGTCAATCGATTCACGCATCAAAACCTCCAAGGCTTCAATACCCGAATTTGCCTCTACAATTTCGATTTCCTCAAAATGTTCTTCCAATAATGCACGAAGAGTAAATAAATTACTCGGAACATCATCTACGATAAGTACCTGAATGCGAGATAGTTGCTCAGACATGCGTCTTTTTTTAGTTGATTAAGTTTAAATTTGTCTTTTGCTCTGAATGTATTTATTATACTGAATATAAACTTTCTATTTGTATTACACAAACTCTTAAACAAATTCTTTAAAAAAATAGAATCTGTAAAAACAATGCTAAATATACAATTTTATAAACACCTATACAATTTTACATCTTTCTTTGCAATAATACAACCTTATTGGACTACAATTTTGTTTAACATTGATTTTTTAGACAAAAATAGGCTTTATTTCTATGAATGGACGTAAATTAGAGTTATTTATTTCAAAAATAGTTTGATTATCTTTATCCATTCTATTCAAAAAAAATTTTACCAAGAAACAGAATATAGCTATGAACTATAACATAAATGAAAAAATAATTTTGATTACAGGAGCTTCTGGAGGAATTGGTTTTGCTTGTGCAAAAGTTTTTTATCAAAATGGCGCAAAATTAGTATTGACAGACCTTTCAACTGAAAATCTAAAGAATCAAGTCAAAGAAAGTAATTTTGATGAAAACAGAGTTTTACTTTTAGAATTAAATGTAATAGATAACGAACAGACAAAAAGTGTCATAGAAAAAACAATTGCTCATTTTGGCAAACTAGACATTGTTTTTGCCAATGCAGGAATCGCAGCCAGTCCACCCAAAACAGTTTTCAAAATGAGTGAAACTGAGTTTGAAAAAGTAGTCGAAGTAGATTTATTAGGAATTTATAGGACTATAAAGGCAAGTCTGCCAGAAATTATCAATAACAAAGGTCAAATTATTATTACTTCGTCAGCCTATTCTTTTTT
>DAIUBX010000312.1:298-4594 GCA_036846465.1 Bernardetia sp. | reverse complement strand
GTGTTGACAGATTTACGCAACAAGGAACTTTACTCTGAGGTAACAACAAAAACTTCTTACGTAATTGATTTTTCTCGTCCTGAACTTAAAGGGCAAACAAGAATTCTTTACAGAGTAGAAGTAGCAGATGAAGATAAAAAATCTAAAAAAATAGAATCTTCTAGCCAAGTTGTTTCTAAGGAAAAAGAAGATTCTGCTAAGAAGGAAGTTCGTGAGCAATTAGATCAAATTGGTGATGATACTGCTCTAGGACATCTTATAAAAGCTCAGTATTTGGAAGATAAAGGTTACTATGCAGAAGCTGCTATGGCATACAAATCTGCAATGGCTCTTGCTCCAGATGTAGAAACATACAAAATTTTGTATGATAGCTTTACTCAACGCAACGTAATGAGTGAGAAATCTATAATAGAGAGTCTTTCTGATCAAAAAGCAGAAACAAATGAATAATACTTGTAATCAGTATTAAATTTATTTCATAAAGAAAGGTCTTTACTTGGTTGTAAAGACCTTTTTTGTTGAGCAAACTTTATAAGACTGGTTTATTTAACTTCCCACTTTTCCCAAGCCTTCAAGAGTTGGATTTGCTTTTCATTCTTGTTTTCTATTTCTTCAAATCCAAAATCTTGTTCTTGTTCTACAAATACAGGTTTTGATTTTAAGAGTTGTTTTTTCATCTTGTTCTTTTTGCCTTTTTTTCTGTTTACTAATATTCTCATTTCTTCATTTTCCTTATAACTTGCTTCTGTAATTAAATCTAAGAAATTAGCAGCATCTACTTTTTGGTCATTTATTTCTAAAAGAAGATCTCCTTCTTTAAACATCTTTCCAAACTCGTTTGCACCTTCCAAATTAAAAACGCTTACTTCTTTGGTACTTGGATCAACAGCCAAACCAATATTTCCAAAATTAAAGACTTCTTCCGTTCCATCGCCTGTTGTATTAATTCCGATAGTTTTCAAGTATTCTGTATAAGGAAGTTCTTTATTTCCTTCCACATAATCAGCAAAAAAAGTACGGATTTCTGGATAGGTCATTTCAGTAATTACATCAAAAAGTTTATCATCTTCAAAAGGTTGGTCTGTGCCATATTTTTTAGATAAATCTTGCATTAAGTTCATCAAACCGTACTTTCCATCAGATAATTCTCTCAAACGAATATCCAACATCCAACCAATCAAAGCACCTTTTTCATAGACATTTCCATAGTCATCAGCATATTTATCCAAACAACCCAAACTCATTTCTGTAAAAGGAACATCAGAATAGTTATTAGCTTCACTTACTTTTTCACGCATTTTATCCAAAAAATCCTCTAAAGAAATGAGATTTTGTTGTAGCAAAACATGATTTGCAAAGTATTCGGTAACGCCTTCATAGAGCCACAAATGTCTTGACATTTTAGGGTTGATAAAATCGAAATAATGAATCTGTTCTGAATGAATAGAAAGAGGAGTCAAGATATGAAAAAACTCATGAGCAGCAATTTCTACAACCGTATTTGCAAGGCGTTCAGCTCCTAAATTAGGCAAGAAATAAAGTGAAGAATAAGAATGTTCTAAAGCTCCATACGAACCCGAATTACTAAAACCATCAAAAATATAAATCAAGAACGCATATTTTTTGATAGGCAAAGTTCCTCCTAAATAATTTTTCTGTGCTTCTAATGATTTCTGAACTTCTTTTGCTACTTCTTTTGACTTTACTGTTCCTTTTTCATGAAAAACAGAAACTAAAATTTCTGCACCTCCAACCTCAAAAGTAACTGTGTCAGGAACACAATACAACATCGGAGAATCAGCCAAAAGATGATAATCTGAAACCAAATACGTATCTTTTTTATCATCAGATTTCGTAGCAACTAAAGGCGTAGAACCGTAAAAATTTGTTGGTTTAAGAATATTTATTTCAAAAGGCTGACGTTTCAGACCTTCTAAATAACCAAAAAAACCGTGTGTATTAATTACAAAAACATCGTCTTCAATGTCTGTTCCCCCCGGTTCGAAAACTTTATTTTTTCCTTTTGCATCAAAAGTATCATCTACTAAATAGGTAATTTTAGCTACATTTTTGGCAGGAAAACGCCATTCGTTTTCATTTGGGTGGGAAAATTTGATTTCTTTTCCTTCTTTATCAAATACTTTAAAATCATTCAAAAAGCGACCAAAATCATAAATACGATATGTACCCGGAACAATTTTAGGCATAAAAAAAGAAATAGAATCTTCTTTTGGTGGGTCTGTTGGTTCGACAGAAGGAAGAAATGTATCTAAGTTTGTGATTAAAAGTTCGACAGGAACTTTGTCATCTGTTACTTTTGTGAGGTCAAGTTGATAAGAATACAAAACCTTGTCTTGTGCAAAGACAGAAGGTAGTGTAAAACCAAATACAAAAAGTAAAAGGATAAATTTAGAACTAAATGAAAAAATATTCATAAGATAAAATTAAAATAGTTAAAATAGAAAATAAATAATTTTTTGATAAAAATTCATGTATTATTAAGTAGCAATTTGGTTGACAAATAAAGACTTTATTTTGATTATTTATGAATTTTAGAATAAAGTAGAGTTTCCAAAACATATCCTGTTACTGCTCCAAGCGTATAACTAAATATATCGTTCCATTGAAAATTATTTCCCAAAAATAATCTACTCACTTTATAACTTCTAATAAAATTAATCCAATCTGCTTGATAGATTTGCAAAAATTCAATTCCACAACAAAACAAAAAAGTGAGTATAAAAACTTTGTAAGATTCGATTTTTATAAATAGGAATCCAAAAATCAAGAAAAATAAGATAGCATAAAGATAGTCGCCAAAATGATTATTCACATAAGTAGAAATTGTATCAATTCTTGAAAATAAGCCAACTATAATAGTAATGATAATTAATACAAAATAAACTGTTCGGTTTCTTCTCATTTTTAGTATGTTGAAATTTATAAATCAAAATTACTTCAAATTTTTCTAAACTATTTCAATCAATTTTAATTTTAAAGCAAGATAAATTCATTATCTCAAAATAAAACCTATATCAAAAACAAATTACAAAATGAGCATCAAAATAAAACCAGTCGAACAAGTAAATAAATCACAAGAAAACACAATGGTTAGTTTCTTAGGCATTGAAATTACCGAAATTACCGAAACATCAATTAGTGGAAAAATGCCTGTTGATGATCGTCATACACAAATTATGGGCGTTTTGCATGGAGGTGGTTCTGTTGTTCTTGCCGAAACATTGGGAAGTATTGCTGCAAATATGAGTGTTGATACAGAAAAATATGCTTGTATGGGATTAGAAATAAATGCAAATCATATCCGACCTGTACCGAAAGGAAAATGGGTCTATGGAACAGCAACAGCACTTCATGTAGGACAAAAAACACACGTTTGGGAAATAAAAATGACAAATGAAGAAGGAAAATTGACTTGTATCAGTAGAATAACAATGGCAGTAGTTGAGCGTTTTCATTGATAATTGTGTCGTTGGTGAGACACCAACAACGGCGAAGTGGTTATATCGCTCGTGCAATATCATTAAGTTAAGGATTTTAGTGATTATATCGCTCGTGAGACACGAACAATGGTAAGGCATTTTATTAAAAAAACAAAATTTATTTGGTAAAATAATTTCTTTTAAACTAAAAAATAATCACTCCGTTGCTCGTGTCTCACGAGCGACATAGAAAAAAACTAACATAAATTTTAATACCATTTTTGGAGTTTTAGCGAAGCGACACCAACAACATCAGAGGGTTTTAATAAATTTTTAGCAATTTTATGGCTATCTTTGTAATAGATTTTCTTTTCAAACTTCTCAAATAAATTTCTTCTTTTGTTATGAGCGATTCTCTCAAACATGAATGTGGAGTAGCATTCTTACGACTTCGAAAACCACTTGGATACTATATTGAAAAATACGGCACACCTGCTTATCCTGTCAATAAAATGTTTTTATTGATGGAAAAACAGCACAACCGAGGGCAAGATGGTGCAGGACTAGCAAGTATTAAAATTGACATGAAAAAAGGTCATCAATATATTGACAGACTTCGTTCGATTGAAGAACAACCTATTAATCATATCTTTAATAAAGTAGGAAAGAAGTTTAGTAAGGCTCAAAAAGAAGGCGAAAAATATTATAATGCTAAATGGGTAAAAGAAAATGTACCTTTTGCTGGAGAGTTGTTTATAGGTCATTTGCGTTATGCGACTTATGGGGCAAATGATGTTCGTTTTTGTCATCCACTTTTGAGAAGTAGCAACTGGAGAAGCCGAAATTTACTCTTAGC
>DAIUBX010000312.1:0-288 GCA_036846465.1 Bernardetia sp. | reverse complement strand
GCAGGGAATTTTAATATGACAAATGCCGAAGAGTTATTTAGTCATTTGGCAGAATTAGGACAATTTCCACAAGAACAAGGCGATACAATTACAGCCTTAGAGAAAATAGGTCATTTTTTGGATAGAGAAAATCAACATTTTTATGCTCAGTATCAGCAAGAAGAAAGAGCAAAATTAGCATTTGATGTGAGTCTGAATGGTAAGAGTAATAACGAAAGTTATGAAAGTGAAATTCAAGAACAAACGCTTACCAATGAAGAAATCATCGAAAAAGTAGAGCAAAGCATT
>DAIUBX010000311.1:3156-4595 GCA_036846465.1 Bernardetia sp. | reverse complement strand
ATTATGCAAACTCAAATTAACAATCTATTAGACCTTGTAAATAAAATCGAAAAGAGAAAAGTTGAAAAAAAGATGAAATCATTGCTAATGGAAAAACTATAAATCCTATTGTTTTTAGTCAATTAAATGCAAACATAGAAGAAATAAAACTACAAATGAGTTTCTTTTCCAACAGATTAGCAAAGTATGAAAATGTCAGTCCACTTTCTAAAGAAACTATTGCTAAAAGAGCTACTGAGGTTGTAAAATTATACAAAGAAAAAGTTGATGAACTTATAAAGAGGGATAAAGGAGAACCACATCAGTACGATACTAAGGGAAGAGTAAAAAATAGAAGTCATGGCATTAATGCAGCAATTGAGGGATTGCTTACATAAGTATTATTATGTATTTGTTTCGAAATAGCCGTTATTATCAATAAAAAATGAATAACGGCTTTTTCATTTCCTAAAACCAATTTCCCCAAAAAAACCGTTTAAACAGGAAAAACAAAATTATGCAGACAGCCTATAAAATACCAGATTTTAATATTGAAAATCTATTTGATACAACTGGAAAAAATAAAAGTAGTGATAAAAATTTAGCAGAAATCGTTAAGAAATTAAGGAGTATAAATAATCATTTTTCTAATCAAGATGAACTAGAAAATTTATGGCTTCATTTGAATAAAAAACAAGCCATTCAATTATTGCCTCCTACTCAACAGACTTTATTAGGTTTGAAGGCTTCTACACCTATCGTAAACTTTGTAAGTCAAATGGACAAAGGAAATGAACTCGCTAAAGATTTCATAATTCAACATAATCTACTCACTAAGAATTGTGAAGTGTATGTAAATATGCTTTATGTAGTTTCTAATTTGCCTACAAAAGTAGGTGACAACTATATGCACTTTTTAGAATCTATCAAAAAATTAGAACTTCCTGATTTTGTAAAAGAAGATTTAGTTATGAAATTAGAAATGTCTAATACAAGCGAAGACGACGAAAGAATTGTATCAGAGAGTGAGATTTTTAGCAAATTAAAAGCTTGATTCAATGGAAGTAGCGTACAAAAATAAATTTTTAAAGCAGTTAGATAAAATCAAATTGCAGACTACAAAAGACAAATTAGTAGAGTTTATTGAGTTTGTAAAAAACGCTGAAAATATCACAAATTTAGAAAACATAAAGAAGATTAAAGGTTTTAATACAGCTTACAGGTACAAAATGGGAGATTATAGAGATAAATTCTTTCCTTAAATCTATTACGATAAAAAGCTGTTTAAGCTTTGTCAATAGTCTGTAATCAGACTTTGACAATAGTTCAGAGTATAGGTTTTTTCGCTTTCAACTATTGTCAGAGTTTGCTTTGGCAAACTACTGACAGAGTTTTCTAACCAAAAAAATAGAAAGTTTAAACGGTTTCAAAGAATAAGATTGTCGACACAGTGAGTTGAC